>CAKOLD010000024.1 GCA_934096015.1 uncultured Bacilli bacterium | reverse complement strand
GGGCGTAGGAAAATTGAGGAGAGCTGTTCCTAGTACGAGAGGACCGGAATGGACATACCTCTGGTGTATCTGTTGTCACGCCAGTGGCAGTGCAGAGTAGCTATGTATGGATGGGATAACCGCTGAAAGCATCTAAGCGGGAAGCCCTCTCCAAGATGAGTTTTCCCATAATTTATTTAGTAAGATCCCTTGTAGACTACGAGGTTGATAGGCTAGAGGTGGAAGCATAGCGATATGTTGAGCTGACTAGTACTAATAGATCGAGGATTTAATCATATTTTTTGATTAATTTGGTGATACATTATCTAGTTTTTAAAGGACAATATCCTTTATTGGTGACGATAGCTAAGTGGATACACCTGTTCCCATCCCGAACACAGAAGTTAAGCACTTATACGCCGACGATAGTGTAAGCGAAAATAGGTAGTTGCCAATTTTTTTTTGCAAAAATTTATTAATTTAAAATTAATGTAAAAAAAAGTAAATTATATTGATATAAAAATATATTTTTTTTATAATAATTTTAGGGTGATAATAAATGGATTATAAATTTACTTCAAGAAATGAAAAAGATACAATGGAATTAGCTGAAAACATAGAATCAGAAAAATTTCCAGGAATGATTATCTGCCTAGATGGTGAACTTGGCAGTGGAAAAACTGTATTTGTTAAAGGTTTTGCTAAGTCGCTAGGAATAGAAGAAACAATTACTAGTCCAACTTTCAATATAGTTAAAGAATATACGAATGGAGAAATGCCACTTTATCATATGGATGTATACCGTTTAGAAGATAATGAATCTCAAATCGGTTTTAATGATTACTTTTCACAAAACGCGGTATCTATAATTGAATGGTCTGATTTAATAGAAGATCAATTACCAGAAGAAAGATTAGATATCAAATTTAAAATTATAGACGAAAATACAAGAATTTTAATTCTTAAACCTCATGGACAAAAATATGAGGATTTAGTAAATTACGTATTATAAAAAAAGCCTAGAGAGTAAGTTTTAGTTGACTTTAATTAAAAAGTATCATATAATTTTATACGGTACATTTTTAATTATTTTTTTTATTTGACGTGGGAAATCATTTATAAAAAATAACTGAAAGGATTTAAATTATGAAAACATTTATGGAAAAGAAAGAAACAGTAGAACGTAAATGGTATGTAATTGATGCTGCGAATAAACCTTTAGGTAGAGTTGCTACTAAAGCTGCTCATATTTTAAGAGGAAAACACAAAGTAACATTTACACCTCATATTGATTGTGGAGATTACGTAATTATTATTAACGCTGATAAAGTAAAATTAACAGGTAATAAATTAGATGACAAAATGTATTATAATCATTCTGGATTTCCAGGAGGATTAAGAGAACGTAACGCTAAAGAAATGATTGAAAAATATCCAGTAGAAATGGTTGAAAGAGCTGTTAAAGGAATGCTTCCTCATAATAGACTTGGAAGAGCTGCTGCCAAAAAACTTTTTGTTTATGCTGAAAGTGATCATAAACATCAAGCTCAAAAACCAACTGAAATTACTATTGATTAGGAGGATACAGAGTGAAAAAAGATATGATAACTGCAACTGGTAAAAGAAAACGTTCAGTTGCTCAAGTAAAAATTGTTCCTGGTAAAGGAAATATTACTGTTAACGGAAAAGATGTAAATGAATATTTTCCTTTTGCAACACTAGTAATGGATTTAAAACAACCTTTAGTTGTTACTAACAATGAATCTACATTTGATATAACTGTAACTGTAAAAGGTGGAGGATTCTCTGGACAAGCGGGTGCAATTCGTTTAGGAATTACAAAAGCTTTATTAGAATATGATCAAGATACTGACCAAACTAGAGATGATTCTTATCGTAAAGTTCTAAAAAGTTATGGATTTATTAC
This sequence comes from uncultured Bacilli bacterium, assembly GCA_934096015.1. Classification (GTDB taxonomy): domain Bacteria; phylum Bacillota_I; class Bacilli_A; order RF39; family UBA660; genus CAKOLD01. The sequence continues at coordinate 11,326 of CAKOLD010000024.1, read as the reverse complement.
TCGTGATCCAAGAGTTAAAGAACGTAAGAAATACGGTCTTAAAAAAGCTCGTAGAGCACCACAATTTTCAAAACGTTAATTATTGTTTCAATACCTCGTTTTTTCGAGGTTTTTTCTTGCATTAAAATAAGTAATAATATAAAATAGAAAATAACGGTGATATTATGGATAAGATTGAAAGTTATCTAAAAAAATTTAATATTAATAAAAAAGAATCAATTGTAGTTGCCTGCTCTGGAGGACCAGATTCTATGTTCCTTCTTTCAGAATTACATAGCTTAAACTATAACGTTATATGTGCTCATGTTAATCATAATGTTAGAAAAGAAAGTGAAGAAGAGTATTCTTTTGTTAAAAACTATTGTTATATTAATAATATAATATTTGAAGGTATGAAGATAGAAAATTATAATAAAGATAATTTTCATCAAGATGCCAGAAATATAAGATATAATTTTTTTGAAAAAATATTGAAAAAATATAATGCAAAATACTTAGCGACTGCTCATCACGGCGATGATTTAATAGAGACTATATTAATGAGAATAACTAGAGGATCAACACTTGAAGGATACGCAGGTTTTAAAAGCTATCAAATAACAAATAATAATTACATAATGATAAGGCCTCTAGTAAAATATACGAAAAGCGAAATAAAAGAACTTGTCGAAAATAAAAACATTCCTTATAGAATTGATCAATCTAATGAATCAGATAAATACACTAGAAATAGATATAGACATTATATTCTACCAATTTTAAAAAAAGAAAATGAAAATATTCACTTAAAATACTTAGAATACAATGAAGAAGTTTTAGAAGCTTCAAATTATATAAAAAAAGAAATTCGAAAAAAACTACCAGCGATATATAAAAATAAACAATTAGATTTAAGTAAGTTTAAAAAAGAAGACATAGTAATACAAAAAGGAATTTTAAATAATATTTTGACATCCATTTACAAAGACAACACTCATTTAGTTAATAACAATCATATTAAATCTATATTTGATGTGATTAAAAATTCCAAACCTCAAATTATGATGAATTTTCCAAATAATATAAAAATAGCAAAAAATTACAGTAAACTAATTTTTGATTACAAAGAAAAAATAGAAACCAGTAATTTTAATATAATACTGAAAGATAAAATTACATTGCCAACCAAGGATGTTTTAAAAATTTCTACTGACAGAACAATAAAAGACACTAGCAATTATACAATAAGATTAAATAGCCAAAATCTAACTCTTCCGATAATAGTTAGAAACAGGCAAGATGGCGACAAAATGATTGTAAAAAATATGACAAATTACAAAAAAGTTAAGGAAATTTTTATTGAAAATAAAATAGAAAATAGCTTTAGAAATTCTTGGCCAATTGTTACTGACTCAGCTGGAACAATTATTTGGATACCAGGATTAAAAAAAAGTAATTTAGATGTTAAATTAACAGATAAATATGATATAATAATACAGTACAATTTAAAAGGAGAGAGAAAATGAATAATAAAAAAGTTGCAAAACAAGGTAGCCTTTATTTAATATTAATTTTAATGATTTTAGGAACACTAATTACTTTTAATTATACAAATAAAGAAGTTCACAAAATCAGTTATGATGAATTAATAAGTGAGCTATCTAAAGATAAGGTAAAAAACATAACAATAACAGAAAAAACTAGTGCAGGAGTTTATTACATAACAGGACAGTTAGAGGACTACAAAAAAAATGAATTTTTTAAAGCGAACATTCCTCTATCAGAATCTGTTATGGACAGAATATTAACTTATGCAGATAAAAATGAATTTGAAATAAATACTGAGTCAAATCCTGAAAATAACAGCTTTCTAGTTATTATAGTAAATATTTTACCATTTGTTATTTTAATAGGAGCTACCTTCATTTTATTTAATAAAATAAATGGAGGAAATAAAAACTCTATGGATTTTGGAAAGAGTCGTGCAAAATTAAGTGAAGATGGTGGAAAAGTTAAATTTACAGATGTAGCAGGCTTAACTGAAGAAAAAGAAGAGGTTAGAGAATTAATTGACTTTTTAAAAAATCCTAAAAAATTCCAAAAATTAGGTGCAAGAATTCCTAAAGGAGTTTTATTAGTAGGGCCTCCAGGTACAGGTAAAACTTTATTAGCAAAAGCTGTAGCTGGTGAAGCTAACGTTCCTTTTTACTTTATAAGTGGATCTGATTTTGTTGAATTATTTGTTGGAGTAGGAGCTAGTAGAGTAAGAGATATGTTTAAACAAGCAAAAAACAACGCTCCGTGTCTAATATTTATAGATGAAATAGATGCAGTTGGTAGACAACGTGGAACTGGACTTGGCGGGGGACATGATGAAAGAGAACAAACACTAAATCAATTATTAACAGAAATGGATGGATTTGGTGCTAACGAGGGAATCATAATAATAGCAGCAACAAATAGGCCTGATGTTCTAGACCCAGCATTATTAAGACCAGGAAGATTCGATAGACAAGTAACAGTTAGTTTACCTGATCAAAAAGAAAGAGAAGCAATTCTTAAAGTTCATGCTAGAGATAAAATATTTGATGAAAGTGTTAATCTTGAAAATATATCAAAAAGAACTCCTGGGTTTAGTGGAGCTGACCTAGAAAATTTACTAAATGAATCTGCTTTATTAGCAGTAAGAAGAAATAAGAATAAAATAACTCAACAAGAAATAGATGAAGCAACTGATAGAGTTTTAATGGGGCCTGCAAAAACAAGCAGAAAAATTACAGACAAAGAAAAGAAATTAGTAAGTTTACACGAAGCAGGACATGCAGTTATAGGAATCAAATTAGAAGATGCGAATGAAGTACACAAAATTACAATAATTCCACGTGGAATGGCTGGCGGCTACACTATGATGCTTCCAAAAGAAGAAAAAATCAGTGTTATGACCAAAAATGAACTCTTAGCAAGTATCACTGGACTTTTAGGAGGAAGAGTAAGTGAAGAATTATACTTTGGAGAAATTTCTACAGGGGCAAGTGATGACTTTTCAAGAGCCACCAAAATTGCTAGAAGTATGGTCACAGAATATGGTATGAGTGATTTAGGACCTGTTCAATTAGAACATAAAAGTGAAGGAGTTTTCTTAGGTAGAGATTATAATAAAACTCGTAACTTCTCAGATGCCGTAGCTTTAGAAATTGATCAAGAAGTTAGAAAAATAATTGATTCATGCTATAAAAAAGCCACTAAAATTTTAAAAGAAAACGAAAAACTAGTTAGACTACTAAGTGATGTACTAATTGAAAAAGAAACTATAACTAAAGAAGAAATTGATGAACTTGTTAAAACTGGAAAACTATCTAAAGATGAAGATGAAGAATTAACAAAATTACGTCAAGAAGCAAAGATGTTAGGTATAAAAGGCTATACAAAATTATCAAAAGAAGATTTAATAAAAAAAATAGATGAAGAAAAAGATTCTAAAAAGTAACAGAATCTTTTTTATTTTTAATTGGCTTTTGATTGTATGTATGATAAAATATAATACGTATAAGAAATATAAAAGGCAGTGATTAAAATGACAAAAGTTATATCTTTAGTAAATCAAAAGGGTGGCGTTGGTAAAACTACAACTAGTATAAATCTTTCAGCTTCATTAGGTAAATCAGGTAAAAAAACACTTTTAGTAGATTTAGATCCTCAAGGAAACACATCAACAGGTCTTGGCATCAATAAAGGAGATATAGCTTTTAGTGTATATGATGTTTTATCAGGAAAATGCGAAGCTAAAAAAGCTATAGTTAAAACGCGTTTTAAAAACTTATCAATACTTCCAGCAACTATAAATTTAGCTGGAATAGACATTGAATTAGTTGAAAAAGGATATCAAGACGTAACATTCAAAAAAAATGAACAACTTAGAAATTCTTTAGAGGCAATTAAAGATAAATATGACTATATTATTATAGATTGCCCTCCATCATTAGGATTGATAACTACTAATGCATTAGTTGCTAGTGATTCAGTAATTATTCCAGTTCAATGTGAATTTTTTGCTCTAGAGGGAATAACTCAATTATTAAATACAATTATAATGACCCAAACAAGATTGAATCCTAATTTGAAAATTGAAGGTGTTTTACTTACAATGTTAGATTCTAGAACAAATCTTGGTTTAGAAGTTGTTGAAGAGGTTAGAAAGTTTTTTAAAGAAAAAGTATTCAATACAATAATTCCACGACTTATAAGATTAGTTGAAGCTCCAAGTCATGGAGAACCAATAAATGAATACGATCCATTAAGTAGAGCTGCAGAAGCTTACATGAATTTGGCTAAGGAGGTCATAGATAGAGATGGAGAATAAAAGAAAAGCTTTAGGAAAGGGTCTTGAGCAATTATTTACTAGTGAACCAATAAATTTTGATTCTTTAGAAAAAGAAATAGTTGAAACTTCAAAAGAATCTGATATTCACGAAATTAATTTAGATGACATACGTTCAAATCCTTACCAACCTAGAGAATATTTTGATGAAAAATCTTTACAGGAGTTAGCAGAATCAATAAAAGAACACGGATTACTTGAACCAATAATTGTAAAAAAGAGTATTAAAGGTTATGATTTAGTTGCAGGAGAAAGAAGAACTAGAGCTGCAAAACTAGCTGGATTAACAACACTTCCTGCAATTATTAAAGATTTTTCTGACCAACAAATGTTAGAACTTGCACTAATAGAGAACATTCAAAGAGAAGATTTAACTCCAATTGAAGAAGCACAAGCTTATAAAAATTATATTGACAAAATGCATGTTACTCAAGAAGAAGCATCAAAACGATTTGGCAAATCTCGTAGTTATGTAACAAATTTATTAGGATTATTATCACTACCAAAGTTTGTGCAAAATGAAGTTTCTGCTGGAAAAATTAGTATGTCTCATGCTAGAGTATTAAGTAAGTTAGACGATACTGATTTAATTTTAAATTTAGCCGGCAAAATAATTGAAGAAGGTTTAAGTGTAAGAGATCTAGAAATCATGAGTCAACAAAATGATATTGTAAAGAAGAATAAAATAGTTAGGGTTAATACAATAAATGAAAGACATAAAACATATGAACTATTTTTAAGAGACTATATTGGTACAAAAGTTGTTGTGTCTAAGAATAAAATTTCTATTCCTTTTGACTCAGATGCTGATTTAGATAGAATCTTAGAAATACTAAATGTTAATGTAGAGGATATTTAATATGCTTAAGAATTTTATTAAATTTTTTACAATAAAAGAAGTATATAAAACTTTGCTTACTATTGGCGTTATATGTATTATATATTTATTAATCAATAAATTATTAAACAAAATAGTAATAAAAGGAAAGAATGACTATGATATAAAAAGAAGAAAAACCATAGTTACAATTTTTCAAAACATTATAAAATACATATTTGCTATAATACTTTTATTAATAGTTCTTCAAATATTTGGCATTAATACCAAGAGCTTTATAGCAGGACTTGGAATAGCTGGAGTCGTTGTCGGACTAGCATTACAAGACGCACTAAAAGACATTATTAGTGGTATATCAATCATTATGGATGATTATTATGTTGTTGGAGATACTGTTGAAATTAAAGGATATAAAGGAACAGTCGTAAGTATGGGATTAAAAGCGACAAGTATTCAAAGTGCTAACGGAGCGATAAACATTTTACCGAATAGAAATATAGACAATGTAATTAACTATAGTAAAAAATCCCCAAAATTAACCTTAAAAATTTCTTTAAATAATAACAACAAGAAAGATACTGTTGAAAAATATTTAAAAAATATTATAAATGAAATGATAGACGAAGAGTTAATTAGAAAAACATCTAAATACTTAGGAATAGATGAAATAACTAGTACATTAGCAACATTTACAATTGAACTTGATTGCAATAGAAATACTGAAAAAGAGGTTAACAGAATATTTAATTCAAAGATAAAGGAATTATTTGATAATAATAAACTTGAAAAATAGGTGGTTTTATGAAATACGATCTTAATAGTATAGTGGAAATGAAAAAAAAACATGCTTGTCAAACTAATAAATGGCAAATAGTCAGAGTTGGCGTTGACATTAAGCTAAAATGTTTAAATTGTAAACGAGAAATTATGCTAGATAGACTGGAATTTGAAAAAAAATTAAGGAGAGTACTTGATGAAAAAGATCAAAAAAATTAAAGAAAAAGTTTTTCTACATCCAATAATGACATTTCTCATTTTAATAGGTGTTACAATTCTTTTAAGCGGATTATTTGAATTATTTGCTCTTCATGGAGATTATAGTAAAGTCAATGCGAATTCTAATTCATTAGAAACAAAAACAATTATAATAAAATCAATTTTTAGTTTAAGTGGAATTAAATATATATTTAGTAATACAGTTTCTAACTTTTCTGCTTTTGCACCATTAGTAAATCTTATTATTGTGCTTTTAGGCATCGGAATTATGGATAAAAGTGGATATTTAGAATCTTTGTTCTACTTACTTACTCATAAATTAAGAAAAAATGTAGTAACTTTTATACTTGCTTTTATAGGCATTATTTTGAGTATTGTTGGAGATATAAGTTTTGTTGTATTAATTCCTATAGCTGCTCTTTTATTTAAATATGGTAAAAGAAATCCTCAAGCAGGAATAATAACCGCTTTTGCATCAATAGCCTGCGGAACCGGTGTAAATATTTTTCTAAATTCAACAGATTCAAATTTAATAAATTACACCAATACAGCAGCAAATATCATAGATAAAGGTTTTACTTTTAGTTATTTTGGACTTTTGTTTATTATGATAATTGCTACAGTTATATTATCTTTTATTATAACCAATGTAACAGAAAAAATTATTATTCCTAAATTAGGTAAATATGAATTTGATTATGAAGAAAAAGTAAGTTTAACTAAAAAAGAAAAGAAAGGATTATTGATTTCAGGATTTTTTGGAACTATTTATTTATTAATTTTTATATATAATATAATTCCAGGATTACCACTAAGTGGAAATCTATTAGATTATTCACAAGCAAGATATATTGATAAGCTATTTGGCTATAATTCCTTTTTTAACTCAGGATTTATATTTATTGTTACGACATTATTTTTTATCTTAGGACTATCTTATGGAATAGGTGCTAAAACAATAGGAAATCACAAAGATGTCTGCGAAGATATTAGTCATTCTCTAGACAACCTAGGCCAAACACTTGTCTTAATATTTTTTGCTTCAACATTTATATCAATCTTAAAATATACTGAAATTGGAAATGTTATTACAGCAATGTTATCATCCTTAATTTCTAGTTCAGGATTTACAGGGATACCATTAATTTTATTAGTATTCTTAGTAGTTATAATTTGTACAATAATTTCTCCACAATCAATTAACAAATGGGCAATTCTTTCTGGTATTGTAGTTCCAACAATGATGAATGCTGGAATGAGTGCAGAATTTGCACAATTAGTATTCCGAGCTGGTGAATGTGTTAGCTATGGATTGACACCAGTTTTAGCGTACTTTGTCATTTATCTAACATTTATACAACAATATAATCAAGATCCAAAAGGAATAAGTATTTGGGAAACAATAAAATATATAATGCCGTATGCTTTATTTACTATGGTAATGTGGATATGTTTACTTATTCTAGCTTATTTAATTGGTTTACCAACAGGAATAGGAGCTTCTGCAATTCTTTAGATACTTTACACTAAGTATCTTTTTTATTTGACAAAGTATTCTTTTCTGCTATAATAGCATTCACAAAGGAGAGATATTATGGGGTACACAGAAGATACTATGAATAGTTTAAAATACGCAATTAGAGATTTTAACAAAAATATAGACGTAATAAAAAGATTAACACTTGCCATAGAAAAACAAAATGAGCTAAAAGAAAAAGAATTAGAACTAGAGTTACAAAAACAAGAACTTTATTTCCAATCAAAAAATACTAGTAAAAGATACTAGTATTTTTTAAATAATTAATAAAAAGTAAAAGTATTTTAAGATAATCACACAATTCCCATAATATCATAAACTATTTTAGGTGATTATAATGGATGATAGAGCTTTAACAGGGATTGTTATAGATCCTGGTCATGGAGGCATAGACAATGGTGCTTCTGGGAATGGCATAATTGAAAAAAATTTAACTCTTGATATAAGCAAATATATGTATAATAGATTTAAAGAATTAGGTATACCAGTTAGTATGACTAGAACTGATGATGTAACATTAGATGCTAACGATAGACCTGGTGAAGCATTAAATAAATTTGGTACAGGGAATGACGTCATAATAATATCAAATCACATAAACGCCGGAGGTGGCGAGTTTACTTACCATTAGATAATTTGATTGGGTATTGAGACGACTATATTTAACCGATTAAGTTAAATAGTATAAATTATCTAGAAAGACATTAAATGCTGTGGTAATAGTGTTTATTTAAGGAATAAATGCTATTTTTTTGTCTTTCAACTAAAAAAATAGTAAATTGTGCTGAAAATACTGAAAAAAATGTATAAATATGGTAAAATAAATCTATAAAGATAAGCAGTATTTAATCTTTTTAAGATTGATACTGCTTATTTTTTTGAAGTGAGGTGTAATGAATGGATAAAGAGGAAATTCAATTTAGCATTTATAAAATTTCTAAACAACAGATATTAGATAATTTAGATAATGTTGATGAAACAAATAGCACAGAAGAATTATTGGAAAAATTATTATTTTATTTAGAATGTTATATAAATAAAAGTGGTGGGAGAGATCATGTTAAGAAAAACGAGAAAAATGGATATTATATATTTTTTATAAAAAGTAGAAGAGAGCCGATTTGGAAGTCATTGATATTAAATTTGATGGAAATGATCGAAGAAAATGAAACAATATTTAAAATATTTAATGACAGTTCTTCATATATAATTTTTAAAATAGTTGCTGATAAAATATATGTTATGACAGGTGGACATGGAAGTAATTATATATCTAAATTTATTGAAAAAAATTTTGGATTATATTTATTACCTAAATTAATACAAAGAAATAACCCGGTTTTAAAAAGAATTGTAGAAAATAATACTAGTGGTAATAATTTAACAACTAGAAGAGTTACAAAAAATATGAGTAGTTTAGTTGCTGAAAGTAATATTGGTAGCATATATAAGGAACTTTCAATACAAATATCTAATGAACTTGCTCCTAAATTGGGTATTCCATTAGAAGAAAGTAAAAAATTAATAGGTGTATCAAGTGGAGATTCCTTTGTTATAAGAAAAAGCATATCTATTAAAATACTTGAAAATGTATTAAATACTTTGTCTGAACTTTCAAAAAAAGAAGATAACTTTATTCTAAATTACTTTGTACCTGCTGAGAAAAAAAGAAAGAAAAAATCAGATTTGAACAATTTGTTATATGATTTTATTTTGAATAATAATATAGAATCATTTGAAGTTATAGCTGATGATATTGAAACGTTTTACTTTTCGTCAGATAAATTTATCATAAAAAATAATGATAGTATAATAATGGAAAAAGAAGAACCAATTAGTTTTGATGATTTAATTAGTTTAATGGTAGAACAATGTAAGAAAAAAATGAGTATCAATTTTATAAAGAATTTTTTAAATTCTACGTATTTATTAACTCTAGATGATAATGGACACACAATTATTCCACAAACAAAGATTATTACATTAATACGTGGTTGTTTAGAAATTGAAAGTGATAGCTATTATTTATTAAATGGTGAATGGTATGTTTTTGAGGATTCTTATTTTGATATGTTAAATCAACAATACAAAGACATTTGCAATATAATTTTAAGCAAAGATGATAGCATTATAAAAACGTTTAATTTGAAAAAGAATGAAAAATGTGAAGATGATTACAATGAAACCTTTAAAAAATCTGATGATGTTATTTTTGCTCATAAAAAAAATTTTAAAAATGTTGAAATAGCAGACTTGATTTTTTGGGATGATGATTCGATTTATTTAATGTGTAATAAAAGTGAATTTAATGGACCAGGAATGCGTGATTTAGAAAATCAAGTATTTACTTCATCCTCAATAATTAGTAGAGCTAGGGATAATGAAACTAATATTTTAGAACAATATTATGATAAATTAAATGAAGAAGATAAAAAAATTATTTCTAAAAATGAGTTTAAAGATATGTTTAAAAATAAAAAAATAATATATGTTTTAGGTTTTAATGAAAATTTAAAAATAGATACTAGATCAGTTTATTGTCAATATTTGTTAAAAGCAATTTATCAAAACTTGCTATATAATAGTATGGAATTAATGTATATTAATTATAAACTTTAAATTTATTAAAAATACGAAAAAATGCAGATAGAATAGTTTCTATTTGTTTTTTTGTATATTTAGAATAGACTGAATATTTAAAAGTGATGTTAAAGAATTATAATTTGATATATGTAATAGTACTTTTTGTTATTATATACTTCATTGCCTTATTATTTTATAATTTCTATATTAACTGAAACGTTAAAAATGAAAATGATTAAAAAATGTAGTATATAAAGATTAAAAAATATATTAAGATATGCTATAATTGCAAGTGAATAAGAGGTTTAAATTATGAGTGAAAAAGATTTAGATTCAAGTGTTAATGAATATGAAGAGCAATATAAATCTAGTAATTATATAAAACAATTACAATGGGGTATGGCTATTGGTCTTCAAGAAGTAGATAATTTAAAACCTTCTAAATACTTAGAAAAATTATTAGAAGAAGAAGTTGAAGGTAATTTAACAATAAAAGAAGTAGAAAAAAAATTAAAAGAATACTATATTGAAAAGGAAAATAAAAACGAAGTCAATCATAATGAGTTAGAATGTGATTTTGTGTCTACTAGAATAGTTGAATTATTAAATAAAGATAATTTCGATTTATCAGTTGATTATTTAAAATACGTTCATAAATTTTTATTTCAAGACGTTTATGAATTTGATGGTGAATTTAGAAAAATAGATTTTTCTAAACATGAAAAAATACTTAATAATGATTCAGTAGCGTATGGAGATTGTACTACTTTAATGGCGTCATTAGAATACGATATATCATTAGAAAAAGAAAAAAATTATGAAGAAATGAATATAGTAGAGGTTATTAATAACATAACTAAATTTTCTTCTAGTATATGGTAAGTACATCTTTTTAGAGAAGGAAATACTAGAACAACTGCTTTATTTATTGAAAAATATTTAATTAGTTTGGGCTATAACGTAGATAATACCTTATTTAAAGATAAATCAGTTTATTTTAGAAATGCTTTAGTAA
>CAKOLD010000023.1 GCA_934096015.1 uncultured Bacilli bacterium | reverse complement strand
CGCTAGTATAATTATTATCTAATAAAATGTCTAATATATTATCATTTGGATCAATTTCGTTAATTTCCTTAGTTTGTATATTTTTATCATTTAAAACTCTTACTTTTTTAGGCAAAATAATCTTACTTTTATTTTCTTTATATATAGAAAGCAATTCTTCTACATATTCTTTGTCATATAAACTTATACCAACATTATTGCCAGTGGCTTTTAAAAATGTATTTGCAATTCCTCCACCTACTATTAGATAATCACACTTAGTTAAAAGTGCTTTAATCATTTGGATTTTATCTTTTACTTTTGCGCCTCCCATTATTACGGTAAATGGCTTATCTGGATTTATGACTGTTTGTAAACCAGTTATTTCTTTCTTAATTAATAATCCATAGTAAGATTCTAAATATTTTGTTACGCCATAGTTAGAGGCATGTTTTCTATGAGTAGTACCAAAAGCATCATTTACAAAAACATCTGCTAAACTACCCCAATATTTACTTAAAACCTCATCACAATTTGTTTCAAGTTTGTTTGGAAAGTCTTCAAATCTAGTATTTTCTACCAATACTATTTCTTGTGGTTTCAAGTTTTCGCATAAGTTTGTGAGTTCTGTACTTCTAGTTGTTTTGGAAAATAGTATTTTTTTATTTAAATATTTTTCTAATGGTTTTTCTACTATTTTTAATGAATTGTTTTTTTTATCTTCTTCTGTTTTTATTTTTCCTAAATGAGATAAGATAATGACGCTACAATTATTGTTTAATAAATATTTTATAGTTTCTGCTGATTCTTTTATTTTAGTTTCATCTATTATTAAACCATTTTCTATGGTTACATTTAAATCACATCTTAATAAAACTTTTTTATTCGTTATGTTTGATTCAGTTATACATTTCATATTATCACACTCTATATAATTATAATTTAAAAAAAAAAGAAATACAAGTTAATGTATTTCATATTATTGCCATAAGGCATCAATTTCAATATTTTGTGTATAGTCATTATATTTTGTTTTAGCCGTATTTACTAAATTAATCCAATGTGAACTAGCTGTCTTATTACCATTACTATCAATTGTAGGACAATATACATAACCAATTTTTGATACAGTATTTAATCCTTTGTTATAGTAATTATTTGATAATAACTTAATATATTTTAAAACCCCTATTTCAATATTTTCATAAGTTATTAAACCGCTATTACTCATACCGCCAAATACATTATTTTTTTTAAGCATGTATTTAACTTTATAATAACCACTTTCAGCTGCTCCAATACTTAGAGCTGTAACTGTATCAACATTTGTATATACTTTAGAAGTATAGTAAACTATTAAATTTTCAACATATTCACTATCTCCTTGGTATGGTACCATTTTTTTATTTCTTTTTATTGGTTGACTTTTTACTAATTCGTAAAAGTATTCGACTATTCCATACTCAGTACTTTCAAATGTTTTTAGATTACCCTCTTTATTCTTTAAATAACCAATATTTGTAGATTCAAAATTTATATTTTCGCTTTCTCTTTTATGAAGGTCATTTATAACGTCTTCATAAGCAAATCCAAAAACTTCACTAAAAAACTTTAATTCTTTTTCATATTGATCTATATGATAATCAAGATTAGATAATTCAATTACTGGTTCTTCAACTATAGCAACTATATAATCTAAATCTTCTTGGTTACCTTTCTTTTCTGTTTCTAATTCGAAATAATTATCAGCTATTAAAGGTTTCAGGGGTACAACGTCTGAACTAGATTCAGCAGTTGTTTCCTTGTTACCTTCTTTAGTATAACCGTTAACCCCGATTGTCAATACAAATATCAACAATAATATTAGACAACACAAAATATGTTTTAAAGCCACTTTATTGGCTTTACCATTTATCATTTTTGTTCTCCTCCCCAGTCGAACGTGTTTAATATTACCATATAATTATATATTTTGTCAAATTTTGGTGGACTAATGGTAAATAATTCCAGTAAATATGCTGATAATTACTTCTATATATTATATGGGGAAAAATTAAAGTTTTTATTCAAAAAGCCTAAAAAAATAAGCAGTAACGCTTATTCTATAATATTAATGTTATTATTTTTTATAAATTTTATAAATTCGTTTTTAAAAGATTGTAGTTCTTCTCCTTCTAAAGTTTTTTCATGAGAACCTACAACATATCTTATAGATATTTTTTTCTCGTTTTCATTTTCATAAATATCAACAAGTTTTCTAGACACAATGATTGGAGATGTAAATTTTTCTAATATTTCATCTAAATCTTTAAATTTCATATCTTTTTTTACTATTAAAGTATAATCTAATTCTACAGATGGATATTTACTAATTTCTTTATATAAGATATTATCTTTTTCTATTTTTACATAATTATCAAAATCAATATTTATTGTCACAAAACACTTCTTTTTATTGATAACATTTGTTATTTTTCTATTAAATACGGCTAATGTTCCTATTTTAATATTATCAATTATAATTTCTTTTGTTAAATCTTTATTGTAATAATCGTAACTATTTGATGAGTTAAATATTACTTTTTTGTTTTTGAAAGTTTTTAAAATAGTTAAAATGATAGATTTTGCTTGATTATATATTTGTTCTATCTTTTCATTGTTGTCAACAAGCATTATTGATAATTGTTTATTGTTTTCATCGTTAATAATTGCTGTTCCAATTTCAAATATATTAAACTTCTCATAATTTTTTAAATTTTTAGCAGCGACTTCTAACAGTGAAAGATTTAAGTCGTCTCTTAATATATTATCTTCTTTTTTTCCTACTAAAGTAATATTTTCTTTTTCAATACCCAATGACTTTAAGAATTGCGTCTGGTACCAAAGATATGTGTGAACTTCGTGAAAATTATATTTTTCTGCCAAATATTCTTTTATAGAATATTCTTGATCATAATAGGAATCCTTATTTTCAAAATTTAATACTTGTTCTAAAGGTTTTTCTTGAAAGTTTTCATATCCATATATTCTAGCAATCTCTTCAATTATATCTGCTCCATTTGAAATATCTTTTGTAGCTCTGTATGTCGGAACAGTTATAATATATGATTCAACAACTTCTTTTACTTGAAAGTTTAGGGATGTTAATATGCTTGTTACTGTTTCTGAATCCATTTCAAACCCTAAATATTTTCTTAAAAGATCTTTTTGAAGTGTAACTTTTTTTTCTGTTAATTTGGTTGGATATATATCAGTTAAATTTGATGTAAATTTTAAATCTTTGTTGTAATCTTTTAAAAGCTTGATGAATCTTAATGCTGCAACTTTTGACATATTTGGGTCTAAACTTTTTTCATATCTAGCACTAGCTTCTGTTCTAAGTCCAAGATTAGTTGCTGTTTTTCTAATATTTGATGCCTCAAAACATGCACTTTCTAAGACAATTCCAGTAGTATCATTTAAAATTTCTGAATCTAAGCCACCCATTACTCCGGCAATTGCAAAGTATTCTCCACCATTTTTTATCATTAAATTATTTTTATTAAGTTTTCTTTCTACTTTGTCTAATGTTGTAAATGTGTCTCCATCTTTTGCTAATCCTATTTCAATATTTTTAACTATTCTTTCGTCAAAGGCATGCATTGGGGTTCCAAGTTCTAACATAATATAGTTTGTTAAATCGACAATTAGTGATGATAAACTACGCATTCCCGCATAATTTAAAAATGTTTCCATCCATAATGGAGTTTTGTTGTTCTTTATGTTTTCTAATTTTATTCCTAAGTAACGATAACATAGATCTGGATTTTCAATTTTTATGTTTAAATCTTTTTTATCGCTAGGCACTTCTGCTAAATCAAGTTCTAATAGTTCATGATTGGTTATAGCACAAACTTCTCTTGCTATACCATAGTGTCCCCATAAATCTGGCCTATTAGTTAATGATTTATTATCAATTTCTACTATTATGTCCTCTATAGGAATTAATTCTTTTATATCCATTCCTACTATAGCATCTTCTGGAAGTTCTATAATTCCTTCATGTTCATCACTTATACCAAGTTCTCTTTTTGAACACATCATTCCATATGAATCTATTCCAACAAGTGGTCTTTTACTAATTTCTACTCCATCAATGTGTCCCCCGATTTTTACTAAAGCACTTTTTAACCCAACTCTAACATTAGGAGCGCCACAAACAATTTGAAGTTCTTCTTTTCCATCATTAACTTTTAATATGTGTAATTTTTTAGATTCAGGATGATTTTCTACACTTAATATTTCGGCAACTACAATTCCATCTAAGTTTTTTCCTTTTATTTCTACACCTTCAACTTCAGCCGTTCTTATAGTAAAAATATCCCAAACTTTTAACCAATCTATGTCTTCAGGATTTTTTATATGTTTTTTTAATATATTGCATGATATCTTCATATTATTCCTCCTATTTAATATTAAATTCTTTTAAAATTCTTATATCTCCGCTGTTTAAAACTCTAATATCATTTATTTTATATTTCATCATTGCCAGTCTTGTTAAACCAATTCCAAAGGCAAATCCAGAATAAACTTCAGGATCTATGTTACTCATCTTTAAAACATTTGGGTGAATCATACCACATGGACATAATTCAATCCATCCAGAATTTTTGCATGTTGGGCAGCCTTTCCCTCCACATATCATACAAGAACAGTCTAATTCAAAACCTGGTTCTACAAAAGGAAAGAATCCTGGACGCAAGCGTACTTTTATTTCTGTTTGAAATATTTCTTTTAATAATCCTTCCATTAAGAAAATTAAATTGCTAATAGATATATTTTTATCTATTACCATTCCTTCTAATTGGAAGAAAGTATTTTCATGTGATGCATCTAAGTCTTCATTTCTAAAGCATCTACCTGGAGCACATATTTTTATTGGTGCTCCAAATTTTTCCATACTTCTAACTTGATTTGGTGAGGTATGTGTTCTTAATAATTTTCCGTTGCTTAACCAATAAGTATCTTGCATATCTCTAGCTGGGTGAGTATCAGGAATATTAAGGGCGATAAAGTTGTAATACTCTGTTTCCATTTCGGGACCACTAACAATTGTAAATCCCATTCTTTTTAGGATATCAGTTACTTCTTTAGCTATTATTGTTACTGGATGTAATGATCCTAAATTTTGATTTACTGGTAGAGTATCGTCAAACTGAATTTTATTTTTCTCTTCGTCAATTAAAGCTAATCTCTCATTTAATATATTTTCCATTTGATTTTTTATTTTATGAAATAATGGACCATATTCTTTTTTTTCTTCTAAAGTCATATCTTTAATGGTTGACATTAGATTAGTTAATTCACTTTTTTTACCTAAAAATTTACTTTTTAAATTTAAATAATCTGCTTCATTTTTTATTGTTTTAATTTCTTCTTTGCATAGTTCAACTAAATCATTTAATTTTTCTTTCATATTTTCCTCCATAAAAAAATCCCATTTCATAAGGACGAATTACCGTGGTACCACCTTATTTCATGGAATACATGCACTTTAGTATCATAACGCGATTAACGATTAATGCTCCTGTGGTGAAATTCATTAATAATCTATCTTATTTGGCTTTCAGCAAATTACCAAATTCTCTTTTATTTAAGGATTATTATTAACTACTAGAATCACATTCCCTGCATTACAAGGCTATTTTAACACTTCTTATTTATTAAGTCAAAGTTTTTTTGTCATAAAAAAAGCTGCTATAATGTAGCAACTTAATTAAGCAACTATGAAAGCAATTATAATTGTAATTACTAACATAGCAACTAAGAATTTCCAAATATATTTTAACCAATTTTTGTATTTAATATCTAAATAACTTAAACCAATTAATAATATTGCACTTGTTGGTGCGAAGAAGCTTACCAAACCATAAGTAGATTGCATTATAAATGCTAAAGCATTTGCTTTATCTGCAAATAGTGTTATTAGTTGTGTACCAATTAGATTTAAAGTGTATTGATATTCTACAGTGAATAAGGCGTTAATTAATCCAACAATGTAAGTAATAATAACATTAAACCCTTTAGTTAATCCAAGTAGCCAATTACTAATAGTAGGTAGTACAGGATACATTACTGAGAATTCTAATACAACATATGCAAGTAGCATTATAACAACTAACTTACCAGCTTTTTTAAATCCTTCACCATATGATTCTAATATATCATCAAATTTGATATTATAGATAATTTTTAATATTAATGTTGCAATTAACATGATAACTTGGATTCCAAAGATATCCCATTCACCATATGCAGAAACATTACCTAAAATATAAGAGAATATTTTATGGTCAAAAATTGTTAATTCTTGAAGTCCTGTTAGTGCTTTACTTGGCCATTCAATGTTGAAAGCTTTTGCCCATGGAAAATAAGCTAAAATAATAGTTATTAAGGCAATTGCTAAAACTGTTATTAAAGGCCAAACAGTATATTTAACTTTATTATCATATTTTTCAGCAAATAAATCTTCTGAAGCTTCAACTTTTTTATCTTTTAATGATTTTCTCATATGTAAGATGTTGAAAACACTGAAAGCAATAAAAGTTAATGCAAATAATATTAGTCTTACTCCAATACCTGTTTTATATTCAATTCCAAATGTTGAATTATTAATTCCTACAATTTTAGAATTGTATAAAGCTCCCATTATACCAATTAATATTCCACCAAAAGAAGCAGCAAATGTTGATAATTTATCCATTTTTAATTTAGAGCAAATTGCGATTATAAATGGAACGATTGCTAAAATGACGAAATATTCACTAGCAAAGCTTGTTAAAACTGCAATAACAAATGATGTAGCTGTAGCAAAAATAATTTCCTTTCCTGTTAATTTTTTAGCAAGAAAATCAGTTATTTGTTGATAAGCTGGAATCTTTGATAGCATTTGATAAAATCCACAAAGAATTAAAATAAAAGTTACTAATACAGTAAAATAATATGCTCCTAATAATCCGTAAGTGAAAAAATCAAATACTCCGATTCTAGTTATCTCTTGTTTAACTAATTCTCCACTATTAAAATAACCATAAGGTATTAGCCAAGTTAAAATAGCTGTTAGTAATACCATAATTCCAGTTATCTTAAATAAATCATTTTTTTCAAATCTTTTCATTATTAACCTCCTCATCGTAATTATAGCATAAAATGTGGAAAAACAAGATGTTTTCTACAAATTTTCACAAAAAAAGCTATAATTTCTTATAACTTTTTCTATTTTTTATTAATTTTTATTTTTCATTGTCGGGAATAATACTACATCTCTTATAGATGGTTGATCATATATTAGCATCATTAATCTATCAATACCAAATCCAAGTCCACTTATTGGTGGCATACCTTGTTCCATTGCTTGTAAAAATGATTCATCTAAATCCATAGTTTCATCATCACCTTGTGCTTTAGCTTTTAATTGATCTAAGAAAGCTTCACGTTGTGTTAAAGGATTTACTAATTCAGAATATGCTTTGCATAGTTCTGTGCCAGCAGCTAAAACTTGGAATACATCTATTCTTCTGCTATCTTCATCATTTCTTCTAGCTAATGGGATCATTACAGCTGGATAGTTATAAATAATAGTTGGTTCCATAATATTTTCACGAATCTTCTTCTTGTAACAAAAATCAATAATTTGACTTAATGATTTGTATTCTTCTAAATCTTCATAGCTAAATAAATTATTGGCTACTATTTTATCTTTAAGTTCTTTAGGATCTTCTATATCTAAGAATTCAAATCCAAATACTTTATTCATTTCTTCAACATAATTGATTCTAGTCCAATTTTCTTTACCAAAATCTAAGGTGTTTCCTTGATATTCAATTGTTGTTGTACCTAATAAGGTTAACAATAAATTTTTGATAAATCCTTGATAAAAATTAATGTTATCTTCAAAGTTCCAGTAGGAAACATACCATTCTACTTGAGTGAATTCTTGTAAATGTTCTGTATCCATTCCTTCATTTCTAAAACATTTAGCAATCTCGTACACTCTATCAAAACCACCTGCTATACATTGTTTTAGATAAGTTTCTGGAGCAATTCTTAGATTGCAATCCATATCTAATGCATTATGATGTGTATAAAATGGTTTAGCACTTGCTCCACATACAGCATTTTGAAGTATTGGAGTTTCTACTTGTAAAAAGCCATTTTTTCCTAAATACTCATGAATAAAAGCGTATAATTTACTTCTTCCTAAAAATACTTTTCGAGATTCTTCGTTCATTATTAAATCGGTGTATCTTTGACGATATTTTTGTTCTATATCTGTTAGACCGTGGAATTTTTCTGGTAAAGGTCTTAGTGCTTTCCCTAAAAATTCAAAATCATGAACACGTAATGTTTTTTCACCAGTTTGAGTTGTAAAAATTTCTCCTTCTGCTCCTATAAAGTCACCAGTATCTATCATTTTTTTGAAAAAAGCATATTTTTCTTCGCCAACTTCATCAATTTTAATTTCTAACTGTATTGAACCTTCTAAGTCTCTAATGCGTACAAAGCTTAATTTACCCATTTTTCTCATGAACATAATTCTTCCAGCAATTCTAACATTGTTTTCGCCATCTTCTAATTTTGATGCTTCTTTTAAAGTATGTGTGCGATCAAATTTTTCTGGATAAGGGTTACAAACTTTTTTTATTTCTTCAAGTTTTCCTCTTCTTACTAATTCTTGTTCTGAATATTCATGCATAATACCACTTCTTTCGCTTCCTAGTATATCGATAAATGTTAAAAAAAGCAACATAAAAAAATTTCACGTTCATATAATTTTATGAGGTGAAATTTATGAATGGAACATATTATCAAAATCCTACTTTTCCAAGTGCAACAAATAATTATACTGACAATATAGCCCCTACCAATGACACTTTGCCTATGGAGCAAAGTTATATTGAAAATATTTTAAGATTGAATAAGGGAAAGCTTGCTAAAGCATACGTGAGTTATCCGGATAGTGTTGCGTGGAAAGATTCTGTTTATGATGGAATTATTGAAGAAGCTGGTAGAGATCATTTAGTTATGAGTGATCCAAAAACTGGTAAATGGTTTTTAATCTTAATGATATATTTAAATTATGTTGAATTTAATGATAAAATAAATTATAGTCATTCATATTCAGAAAAGAATTTTTAAGAGATTACTAAGTAATCTTTTTTTATGTGTCTAATGTTAAATGATTATTTGTGGATTCTGGAATAGTAAAATTACCATTATTAATTTCAATAGAATATTCATATACTTCTAGCTGAGTATTAATATTTTCTGTATATATTTTATCAAGATTGTATTCTCCAGTTGCATCAGAATAATAATATATGAGGTTGTTTGTAGTACTTATCTTAAGGTGATCTTGACTAATAGATTTTAATGAATGTACCTCACTAGTGTTACAAAAATAGGCATACTCTTCTTGCAAATTATAATTAGTAATAGGTTTATAAAAAGTTATCATTACATATGAATCGTTATAAATATATACTTTCCCATATTCTAAATTTTTACTGTTATTTTCTTTATTTATTTTCTCTTCCATAGTTGTACATACATTACCATTAATAGATAATGTTAATGTATTATTAATTTCATTAGTTTTTTCAGTACGAGTATTTTTAATATTTAAATTAACTTTTTGGTTATTTAACATTATTTGTAAATCATTTTCATCATTGGTATCCAAATTTATACCTAACTCTTCTAAACTTATGCCTGCTGATGGTATGCTGGTAATTGTCTCTTGTGGTGTTGTAATCGTATTTTCTTTTGTTTTTGGTTTATATTCTTTTTTTAGGTACACTAAAAATATTAAAAATAAGAATAATATTATTAAAAGTATTCCTAATATTATAAGAATAAAGTTATTTGATTTTTCTTTCATATTAAAGCCTTTCTATATAGTAATTAATATTGTCTATTTCATTTGCTAAAAGAGTTTTGTTATAATGACCCGGATATAATGTTATATTATGATCATAGTTTACAATATTTTTTAAACTTCTTTTCATTTCTTCGTTACTACCAGTTGGTAAGTCTGTTCTACCTATACTATTTTTAAAAATAAAATCTCCACAAAACATTGTTTTTTCATCTTTAAAATAAATTGTAACTGAATCTTTTGTGTGACCTTTTGTTTCTAGTATTTCAAAATTAAAACTTCCTAATTGATTACTACCTATGTTTTTATAATCAATAATTGGTACTTTATATTTAGTTTTTAGTTCTTCTAGTGCCCCTATATGATCAAAATGATAATGAGTGATTATTATACCTAAAACTTTTCCAGTTATATTATTTATAATATTATCTGGTTCATCTCCTGGATCTATTATAATAGTTTCATCATTTTGAGTTAAAATATAACAATTTTCTTTTAATGTTCCTACTACTATAGTTTTAATTTTCATATAAGCCTCCTATTTTTATTTTAACAAATATTTCTTTAAAATAAAACTCTGTCATGATATAATTGTTATGGTGATAATATGAGTAGTGTATTATTGGTTTTTTGTTCTATTGTAGCAATATTTGGTTCATTAGCAATTCTGTACATTGTTTTATACAATCATATACAGGTTTTAAATATAAGGGTTAATGAAGCAGAAACTATTATTGATGAAGAATTAAGAAAGAAATATGACTTAATAATGGAAAGTGAAAGTATTATTAAAAAGGTTACTAAAAAGGAAATTAATATTTTTAATGAATTAAGAGATTTAAAAGCGAAAAATATAAGTAATTTTGATTTCGATAGAAAGGTTACTGAGAGTTATACTATACTTAAGCAGATAAAAAGTGATTATGATAGTTTGGATAATAATGATGATTTTAGTAATATTTTAAACTCTATTCATGATTCGAACGAAAAATTAGAAGCTGCTAAATCTTTTTATAATAAATATACTAGCAAGATGAATGAAGTTATTAAAAAGTTTCCAAGCAATATAATTGCTTTGATTCATAAAATAAAAGTTAAAAATTATTTTGATGGAAAAAATATGTTTGATGAAGAAATAGAAGATTTTAAATTATAATAAAAAGGAACAATGGTTCCTTTTTATTATAGTTTCCAGTCTATAGGTTTTATGTTATTTTTTTCTAAAAATTCATTAGTTCTAGAAAATGGTCTACTCCCAAAGAATCCACTTCTTGCTGAAAAAGGAGATGGATGAGGAGATTCAATTATTAAATGTTTTTTATTTGTTATATATTGTTTTTTGCTTCTTGCAAAATTACCCCACAAGATGAAAACAACTGGTTCTTCTTTATTATTAAGTTTTTTTATAATATAATCCGTGAGTAATTCCCACCCTTTTCCTTTGTGGCTAGCTGGTTTATCTTTTTCTACAGTTAAAACAGCATTTAAAAGAAGTACTCCTTCTTCTGCCCATTTTGTTAGATCTCCATATTTGGCGGGTTCTATTTTTAAATCATCATATAATTCTTTATAAATGTTCTTTAGTGAAGGAGGGATTGCAACTCCTTTTTGTACTGAAAATGATAAGCCATGAGCCTCATGTTCTCCATGGTATGGATCTTGTCCAACAATCACTACTTTAGTATTTTTATATGGAGTTAGTTTCAAAGCATTAAATATATAATTTTTTGGTGGATAAATAATTTTGTTTTTATATTCATCATTTATTATAGTCATAAATCTTTTAAATCCTGGACTATTCCAAATAATTTCTAATTCTTGATCCCAATCGTTTCCAATCATATAAACCTCCTATTTATGATATGTTTCATTATTGTTTATTTTAAAAGATCTATAAATTTGTTCTAAAAATATTCCTCTAAACAATCCATGAGGAAAAGTAAGATGGCTGAATGATAATTTATAATTAGCAAGTTTTTTAACATTTTCATCTAATCCGTTACTTCCTCCTATAATAAATGTTATATTGGAGTAATTCATTAACCACTTGTCTATATTGTGAGCAAGTTCTACTGATGATAATTCTTTTCCTTCTATTTCTAGGGTTACTATGAAATCTTTTTGATTTAAATTTTTTATGATTAGTTCTGCTTCCTTTTTAATTTCAGAATCATTTAATTCTATTATTTCAAACTTATGATATTTATTTAAACGTTGTTTATAATCAGTTATTAAATCTTTTAAGTAGTTTTCCTTTATTTTACCAATGCATATTAATTTAATCATAGTAAAACCTCACTGGTAGTTTGTCTTTGTTTAGCTATCTCAATATTATTAAAATCAATATTATTTTCTTTTAAAGTATTAGTTAGAGTTTCTAATGCTAGTTCTTCTCTATTGTTTTCATGGCTTAGATGGGCTAATATTACTTTCTTAGTTTTTGGGCCTATTAATTTTGATAAGTAAAAAGCACTTGCTTGATTTGATAAGTGGCCTTTATCAGATAATATTCTTGCTTGAAGCCATTTTGGATATTTTCCATGCATTAAAAGCTCTACATCATGATTACTTTCAAATATATATAAGTCTCTATTTTCAAGTAGTTTAAAATATTTAGTATTAATATATCCAGTATCTGTTATATAAACAACACTTTTATTATCTTCTGTAAATATATAGCCTCTTGAGTCACTTGTGTCGTGACTGGTTTTAAATATGTCTACATGTAAGTTCCCCAAATCCATTTCATCAAAAATAATATTAATATTTTTATAATCTTCTAAGTAATCTAGTTCTAAAAACATTTTTTCACCCATGCAGATAGTTGGATTATATTTATGCACTATAGTTTTTAGAGCTCCAATATGGTCCTTATGAACATGGGTTATAAAAATGTAGTCTATATTTTCCATGGTAAGATTATGTTCTAAAAGTTTTTCATTTAAATATTTTAAATTCATTCCAGCATCTATTAAAATATTATGTTTCTTTGTTTTTATTAGTGTTGAGTTTCCTTCGGAACCACTGGCTAATACTGTTACTAACATGAGAATATTGACTTACAAGGGTTAAGTGGTGTTCCGCCTTGATAAGGAATTCCCTTGTATACTCCTAAATGTAAATGGGTTCCTTGAGAGTCACCAGTATTTCCCATTTCTCCTACTTGTTGTTCTCTTGAAACGTTTGTTCCTTCATTTACTGTAATTTTTGATAAATGCATGTAGATTGTATAAAGTCCGTTGCCATGGTCAATAAATACTGCTAATCCAGTACTTTTTCTAGGATTTCTTTCAACTTTGTATACGTATCCAGACTGGACTGCATATATTGGTGAACCGTGTCCACATCCTGAAATGTCAATTCCTGCATGTAAACGACCCCAACGATATGCAAAAGGACTTGTTATGATATATGGAGTTACTGTTGGCCATGACCAATCTTCATTTCCTGTACTATTACTGTAAGTGTAATTATTAGGATTATAAGAACTATAACGTTTTGTCCCCCTAGAAACAATTTTATCTACACTTGGTGTTATTACTGATTGATTTGTAATATATAATGTTTGAATTTCTCCGTTTTTATATAAGACTTTTTCTGTAACTCTTGTTAATCCATCTTCACCTTCTTGGATAGTAGTATTATTCCCAGAGTATTTAGTATCGTCATCCTGATATACAGTTTTAAATGGTTCTGTAACGTCCTCAACTATTTCTGATTCATTAACTATGGTTACTAACGGGTTAATTAATCCGATATTAACTTGTTGACCGCTTGTTAATAAAACATTAGCACTTGTAAAAGTTGGGTTGGCAATTAAAAATTCTTCTGTACTAAGATTATTATTAAATGCTACTTGTTGAATGTCATCTCCAGCTTGTACTATATAAGTTTTTTGTGGATCTAATGTTCCAAATAGTAAATATTTACTTAAATCATCAGCATTTGTAAATATGTATTCTTCTGTAGATAAGTAACTTTTCTTTATGGAAATATCTTCATCCCAATAGATGTTTTCTATCGTAGTTCCTGTTTCAGTAATTTCTAATTGATTATCATTTTTGTATCTTTCAAGTCTATCTTCTCCAACAAAGGCAGCAATTGTATTTAACATGGCTGTTTCAAAATCTTTTTTATTCTGTACGTATAATGTTACAGGATCTTTTTTTTCTGTTGCTTCTACTTCGTTTTGACTTGTTCCTTCTTTATAATTAATTGTTATTTTATAACCGTTAATTGTGAATGGTTCAACATTTTTTATTTTATTGTATACATTATCTGCAGAATCAATTTTTTCATTGTATGTATATATTTTTTTAATTTCTAAACCATTGGGAGGATATACTTTGTCTACGCCATAATGGTGTTTTATTTCACTTTGTTCTTTATCTATCAAATCTAATAGTTCTTCTTCATTTTCTATTAAACCAATTTTTTTACTATTTAAGTAAACTTGATATAAAACTACAGGAGCTCCTTCAACTTCATTTTTAGTTCCTGCAAAAAATACAAAGATACTTACAAGTATAGTAATTGTAATTGCAATAAATTTTTCTTTGGTATTCATAAATCACCTAATTTTCTTCTGTTTTTTTGATATAATTTCTAAAATTACTCATAGGTTTTTCAAATAATAATTCTATTGTGCCAGTTGAACCATTACGATGTTTTCC
>CAKOLD010000022.1 GCA_934096015.1 uncultured Bacilli bacterium | reverse complement strand
CTATAAAACATTAGACGATTTGATAAAAGCAATTGATGAATATATTTATTATTATAATTATGATAGAATTAAAGTAAAATTAAAAGGACTGTCACCTGTAAATTACAGGTTACAATCCTCTAATTAGAAACTATTAATAAACTGTCCAACTTTTGGGGTTCAGTTCAGTGAATAACTTTTTTACATGTATTCTTTTAATAATCCTTCATATATTAAATTCTTATTTTTTTGATGATTTACTAATTTTTCTGGAGAAACTAATATTGGTAAATCAGGATTAATTTTGGTTATTTCAAATAGGAATCTGATAAATTCTGAACAATAATAATGATGTTTTCTTCCTAATTTTATATTTAAGGGATATAACATAAGACCGATAGTATCATATTTATATTTTTTTTGATCTTTTAAAAATAATTTTAAATATTTTTTTAATTTATGATATTTATAACCAGTTATACTTATTTCATAAACTTGGCATTTAGTTTTAGAAAATCTTTTGTAAGTTCCTTTATTAATTTCTTCTATTATAAATCCTGCATTAAAAGCATTATAGGCATTTTTTCTACCAAAAGAATACATAGTTTTTAATGAAGGATCTAATGATAGTGATATATGTGAGTATTCTTTTTTTGTATATAATCTTATTATATTTGATAAAAATGTTCCTGTATATGTAAGTACTAAATATATTTTTTTCATGTTTTACCTCTTTTTTAGTATATCAAATATATTTTATTGTGTTAACTTTATTTTGTTTTATTGAATAAAAAATAATAATATGTTATATTTAATTATAGAGAGTGAGGTTATTATGGGACTTATAAAAGCGGTTACTAGCTCAGTTTCTAGTGGGTTAGGAGATCAGTTTAAAGAGTTTATTACATGTCCAGAAGTTAGTGGAGATGTTTTGATTCAAAGAGGAGAAGTAAATCATGGAAAGGGAAACAAAAAACCTAGTGAAGGAATAATTACTAATGGTAGTTTAATTGTAGTTCCAGTAGGAATGGCTATGATGGTAATTGATAATGGTAGAATTACAGAATTTTCTGCTGAACCAGGTGAATTTACTTATGATAGTGGAAGTGAACCAAGTATTTTTACTGGAGGATTCTTTAAAGGAATTGGAGATACTATTAAAGTAATAGGAAATCGTATTACTTATGGTGGACAAGCTGCGCATGATCAAAGAGTATATTATATTAATACTAAGGTTATTACAGGAAATAAATTTGGTTCACCACAACCAAAGAAAATAGAAGATGTAAAATATGGTATGTTAGATGTAACATTTAATGGTGAATATGCGTTTAAAGTAGTTGATCCAGCACTTTTAGTTAGTGAAGTTGTAGGTACTAACGCTAGTGATACAGTAACTTATATGGATGTAGTTGGTAGCCAATTAAAAACTAAATTTATAGAGACTGTTACAAAAGCAATTACTATTGTAATGAGAAAGAAAAATGTTTCTTTTGGAGATATGGGTATGTATGGTAGTGATATCTCTGAAGAAATGAATAATTGTTTAAATGATTCTTGGCGTGCTAAATATGGGCTAGAAATTACTGATGTTGCAATGGGTGATATTAATTTAACAGAAGATTCTGCTAAAATGGTTCAAACAATGTCATTAAGTGAAAAGCTTGGTACTAATAGTGCTATGATGAGTGGTTATGCAGTTAGTGGAACTATTGAGGCTCAAAAAGCTGCAGCAGCAAATCCTAATGGGTCTATGATGGGATTCATGGGAATGGGAATGGCTCAAAATGTTGGTAATAATACTGTTGCTGGAGCTATTGGTCAAAATGCTGTTAATAATGCACAATCTATGGCTAATCAAAATGAAAAAGGAATAGTTACTGGTGAACAACCAGAAAGTGGAACTTTGTTTAATAATGAATCATCTAATGCTAATTCTTCTAAATTCTGCACAAATTGTGGAGCACCAGTTGGTGGCAATTTCTGTGGACAATGTGGTACGAAAGTAAATTGAGACGTAAAAATGGGCATTTCGCTCATTTTTTTGTGCATTTTGATCAATTTGTGCTTTAATATTGGGCTAGGAAATTATTTTAGTTTGTGTTAAACTAAAGTTGTATTGGGGGATATATTATGGAAAATTTATATTTACAATTAAAAGAAAAGTGTTTTTTATATCAAAATAGTGGGGCAATTACAGAAAATGGTAAATCAATATCATATATAGATCTTTTAAAAAAGATTGATTTAGTAGCAAGAAGTTTTAAGGAAATTGGTTTTTCAAGTGATAATAAGGTTTGTCTTGAATTATCTAATTCTGGTATTTATATTTATTGCTTTTATGCGCTTAATAAGCTTGGAGCTACATTAACGACTAGTAAAGATGCTAATATTTTAATAACTAATAGTTATAAAAGAGATGATAATAATTATGATAAAGTTATAATTGTTGGAGATACCAAAGAATATGATGATAATATAATTTTGTGGGATGATTTTTTAGAATTAGCAAAATTATATAATAAACCTATTAAAGAGAATGATTCATTTAAGATTTCTTATGAAGGATTAAATTTGAATGGTGAAGATATAAATGAATGTATTTCTTCTAGAAAATTTGATTTTAAGAGTGGAAAATCTTTATGGACTAGTGTATCTTATAATAATTTATTTGCACTTTTATATAATGTTCATATGCCTCTTTTAAATGGAATTAATATTATAATTGATAATAGAGATTTAAATGTTATAAATGATATTTATAAACCAAATTATATTTTTCAAAATAACTTAGATTGGGAGAGACAAGAATTAGAAAAATTTAATTTTAAATCTTTAGATTTTGCTTATAGTGTTGGAGTAGTTAATCCATATAAAGAACAAATTCTTAGAGATATTTTTAAAGAAAAATTTGGAATGTGTTTTTCATACAATGGTTATTTAATTAGTTTAACTTCTAAAACTAATAATATGATTGGTAGTGTAGGTAGCGCTGGTGATATTAAAATATGTCATGTTTTAAAACATAAAGAATTAACTCTAGGGGAAGTTGGTCAAATTGTTTTAAAACTTAATGGCAAAGAAATTATGACTGATAAAGTTGGGTATATTTCAAATAATTTTCTTTATATTGTAGATGATTTAGATAAAGAAATAGAAAGAAAAAAACTATATAAAACTGGTTTACCAAGTATTGATAAGCCGTGGTTAAAATATTATCCTAAAGAAAGTCAAAAAGATAAAGTAGTAGCTAAAACTTTATATCAAAATATAAAAGATGCTAATCAAGATAATTATTTAGAAGTTGCTCTAGAATATTTTGGAGAAGAAATAAAATATTATGAAATGTTTAATCAGATAGAAATTGTAAGTAAAAGTTTATGTGCTTTAGGGGTAAAAAAAGGTGATTTTGTAACTTTTTGTTTACCTAATATTCCTGAATTTGTTTATTTATTTTATGCTTGCAATAAAATTGGTGCAATTGCAAGTTTAATTGAACCAAGAACTTCAGCTTCTAGAATTTTGGATTATTTGGAAGATTCTAAAAGCAGAGTAATGTTTATGTTGGATTTATGTAAAACAAATATTGATAAAATAATTGATAAGAGTTCTTTAAAAACTGTTGTTAGCATTTCTCCTATGGAATCAGTTAAAAATAATAAGATAAAAAAAATGTATAATTTAACTCATAAAAAAATTAAGTGTGGAGGAAAATATATTAGTTATAAAACATTTAAAACTGTTGGAGATAGTTTTAATTTTATAAAAGATTGTAATTTTTCTAGTAATTCGCCAGTTTCTGTTGTTTATACTAGTGGTACAACTGGAAAACCTAAAGGAGCTGTTTTGACAAACGAAACATATAATGGTCAAAATATGCAATTAAAGTATTCTGGTATAGCTCCTCATGTTGGAGATAGATTTTTAGGAAATATACCTTTTTTTACAGCTTATGGATCTAGCGTAGGAATGCATAATGCATTGTCTTATGGTGTAAAAATAGCTTTGGTTCCAAGTTATAAACCTAAAGATTTTCCTAAGTTAATTCAAAAATATAGACCAAATCATGTTATAGGAACTCCAAGATTCTTTGAAATCATGTCAGAAAGTAAAGTATTAAAAAATGATGATTTAAGTTATTTACAGAATAGTATTTATGGTGGAGATAAAATGTCTTCTAGCAAAGAATATAAAGTAAATAAATTTATGAAACTTCATAATGCCAACAATATAAAGAAAGGCTTAGGCATGAGTGAATATGGTGGGGGATTTTGTACGACTGTTAATGATGATGTGAATAAACTTGGAAGTGTTGGTATACCTCATGTTGGTAATAATGTTAAAATCATTTCTAAAGATGGTAAGGAATTATCTTATGGTAGAAATCATGAAGTTGGAGAACTTTATGTTTCTGGTCCAACTCAAATGGAAGGGTATCTGGCTGCTTTGGAAGAAAATGAAAAATTTTTTGTTACTGATGAAAAAGGAGTAAGATGGTCAAAAACTGGGGATCTTGTATATATGGATGAAGATGGAGTTTTATTTTTTGATGAGAGAATTAAAAATATAATCGTTAGACCTGATGGCCATAAAGTACCTACTCTACCTTTAAAAAACATTATTGATAAGAGTGATTATGTTGAGGATTCTGCAGTTGTTGGTGTTGGATATATAGCAGATGAAACTGGTAAATATCCTATGGTATATATAGTATTAAAAAATTCTTTGGATAGATCTATTGAAAGCATTCATAAGTCAATTGAAACATTAATTAATGACAATATTCCTGATCGTGATAGACCAGAATGGTATCGATATGTTGATAAATTGCCATACACTTTAGCTGGTAAAGTTGATGTTATAAAACTTCAAAAAAAGGGTCAAAAATTTCAAAATAAAAAAGTGCTTTTTGAAAATAATAAAAAGTAGTAATTGTAATTTTATGATATAATAAGTTAAGGTAGGTGATTTATAATGACAGTAGGTATTTATTTTAGCATTTGTTCATTAATTTATACCAGTTTGTTAGTAGTAGTATTTTTTTCTAAAAAAAGGTTGAAAACATATGAAAATCAAATTTATTCTTATCTTATTATAACAAGTTTATTTGGTCCTCTTGTGGGAATTCCAACATACTATTTTATGGGAAGAATGGATAAATTTGTAATTCCAAATATGATTTTTTCTAAATTATATTTGGTATACTTAGTAATGTGGTTAATGATTTTTACTTTATATATATTTATAATATCAGTAAAAAATATTGATAAAAAGAAAACAAGTTTATTATTTAAAATATTAATGTTTGTTTTAATTTTGATAGAAGTGATTTTACCAATTGAATATTACAATACCGATGGAATAATTTATTCATATGGCCCAGCTTGTAACGTTATGTATGGGGTTTCTACTGTATTTATAATAATTGTAATAATTTGTTTAATAAAAAATATTAGATATATTACACAAAGAAAATTTATTCCTTTAGTTGCTTTTTTGACGATAGGTTCTATTGTAATGGTAATACAAAAATTAAATCCTGGGTTACTATTATTATCTTTTGCGGAATCATTTATAACTTTTTTGATGTATTTCACTATAGAGAATCCTGATTTGCAAATGATAAATGAATTATATAAAAATAAAATTTTAGTAGAAAAAAGTTTTGAAGATAAGTCTAATTTCTTATTTAATATGACTCAAGAAGTTAGAAAACCTATTACTAATATGAGAAATATATTAAGTGTATTAAAAACTAGTGATGATATAAAAGATATTAAACAGGGAATTAAATTAATGGATTCTAATAGTAAACAATTAGATTTTATAGTAAATGATGTTTTAGATGTAACTACATTAGATTCTAGAAATATTAAGATTGTTAATAATAGATATAATATTTATAATTTATTTAAAGATATAGAGTATAGAATGAGTGAATATAAAAAAGATGAAGTTGCATTTAGGTTTAAAATAGATGAGAGTATTCCAATTTTATATGGTGATAGCATAAAATTAAAACAAATTATAATGTCAATATTATTAAATTCTGTTAAAAAAACTAATAGTGGATTTATAGAATTAAGTGTAAATTCAATAATAAAATACGATGTATGTAGATTAATAATAACTGTTGAAGATTCAGGAGTAGGTATGAGTATTGATAAAGTAAATGATTTATTGGTTACTACAAATGAATTATCAGTAGATGATATAAAGAATTTAGAAAAATTGGATTTAAATTTAAAAGCTTGTCAAAAATCAATTAAATTATTAGGTGGAAACTTAATGATAAAAAGTGAAGTTGGTAAAGGTACTGAAGTAATAATAACTATTGATCAAAATGTTTATGAGAATAAAAAGACTGAAAAAATAATGGATAAGTATGAACATATTTTATTTAATTTACCTAAGGTATTAATTGTAAGTGAAAGTGAAAAAGAAATTGCAAATATAAAAGATA
The DNA here is from genome assembly GCA_934096015.1 of uncultured Bacilli bacterium. Taxonomy (GTDB): domain Bacteria; phylum Bacillota_I; class Bacilli_A; order RF39; family UBA660; genus CAKOLD01. The sequence continues at coordinate 8,280 of CAKOLD010000022.1, read as the reverse complement.
GATTAGATAAAAATATAATGGTAAGTACAAGTTTATATGGTCAAGATGCAATAAGTAAAATAAAGTCTGGAAAATCATATGATTTAATATTAATTGCTGATGATATGAAAAATATGAGTGGACTTGCAACTTTACAAGAATTAGAAAAAATAGAGGGGTATAAAATACCAACTGTGGTGTTATTAAAAGAAACTAAGGAACATATAAAAGATCATTATAAAGAAGATGGATTTACTGATTATATATTATTAAGTAATTTAGATGTTGAACTAAAAAAAGTAATAGATAAATATTGCTAATTTAGTTCTTTTTTTTTGACCATTTCATATGATTTTGTGAGGAGGAAATGGTCGTGCAATTTAATGGATTATCGAATAAAGAAGTAAGTAGTAGTTTAAAAAAGTATGGAAGTAATAATATAAGTAGTACTAAAAGTAATACTTTTTTTTCGCTCTTAATAGAGACTTTAGGGGATCCTATTATAAAAATTTTATTAGTTGCTCTTTTAGTTAAAGTAATTTTCCTTTTTCAAGATTTTAATTGGTTTGAAACGTTAGGAATTTTAATAGCAATTTTTTTAGCGTCGTTTATTTCAACTATTAGTGAATATGGGAGTGAAAAGGCTTTTAAAAGGTTGCAAGAAGAAAGTGCCAAAATAAATGTTAGGGTTAAAAGAAATGGTAAACTTATTAGTATAAGTATAAATGACTTAGTTGTTGGAGATATTGTAATACTTGGAAGTGGTGAATTAATTCCTGCTGATGGTTTTTTGGTTAGTGGTAGTATATTAATTGATGAGTCTAGAATTAATGGTGAAAGTAGAGAAATTGAAAAAAATAGTGGTGAAGTAGTTTTAAGAGGTTGTGTAATTACTAGTGGTGAATGTGTAATTCAAGTTAGTAAAGTAGGAGAAGCTACAGTTTATGGTAAGATTGCTAAAGAACTTGGAGAAACTACTGGAGATAGTCCTTTAAAACTAAGATTAAGAGATTTAGCAAAAGTAATTAGTAAGCTAGGCTACTTAGGTAGTGTTTTAGTAGTAATTTCTTATTTATTTAGTGTTATAGTTATTAAAAATAATTATGATTTAGTTTTAATAAAAGAAACTTTAACAAATATTCCTTTGATGATTGATCATTTAATTTATGCTTTAACATTATGTGTAACAGTAATTATTATGGCTGTTCCTGAAGGATTACCAATGATGGTTGCATTAGTATTGTCTTCAAATATGAAAAGAATGCTTAAAAATAATGTTTTAGTTAGAAAACTGGTAGGAATTGAAACTGCGGGGAGTATAAATATATTATTAACTGATAAAACAGGCACTTTAACTGATGGGACTTTAAGTGTGGTAGGTTTTATGGATTATAAAGGGAATGTTTATGAAAGAGAAAAATTAGAAAATTATAAAGATTATAAAAAAATATTATATGATTCTATCATATATAATAATGCTAGTGTTGTTTCTAGTAATGGTGAAATATTAGGGGGAAATAGTACTGATAAAGCTCTTTTAAAATATTATCCAGAACCTATGAAAGGAAATGTTGAAACACTAATAACATTTGATAGTAAAAATAAATATAGTTCTGTTATTAATAAAGATAATGGAATAACTTTTTTTAAAGGCGCTAGTGAAAAGATAATAGATAAGTGTGATTATTGTATAGATTCTAATCTAAATAAGAGTATACTAAGAAATAAAGAGAAATTATTAGAAAATATACGAAAATATACTAAGCAAGGAATTAGAGTAATTAGTTTAGCAATTAATACTAAGAATACTGATATGAAAAGTTTAACTTATGTTGGGTGTGTATTTTTAAAAGACAATGTAAGAAAAGAAGCTATTGAGGGTTTGGGTTTGGTAAATTCTGCAGATATTAAAACTATAATGATAACTGGTGATGATGCTGATACGGCATATGCAATTGGCTGTGAATTAAAATTAATTTCTTCTAATAAAGATAAAGTTATTACGAGTGAACAATTAAATAATATGTCCGATGATCAGGTATTAAATATAATTGATGATTTAAAAATAGTGGCAAGAGCATTACCTCAAGATAAAAGTAGATTGGTAAATGTTTTACAAAAAAAAGGTTTGGTTGTTGGTATGACAGGAGATGGGGTAAATGATGCTCCAGCATTAAAAAAAGCCGATGTTGGCTTTGCAATGGGAAGTGGGACAGAAGTTGCTAAAGAAGCAAGTGATATTGTAATATTAGATGATAACTTTTTATCAATAAGTAAAGCAATTTTATTTGGAAGAACAATATTTAAAAGTTTAAGAAAATTTGTTATATATCAGTTAACTGTTAATATATGTGCAATTGTTTTAAGTGTAGTTGGTCCAATTATGGGAATAACTACACCAATTACAATAATTCAGATGTTATGGATAAATATGATTATGGATACTTTAAGTGGGTTAGCTTTTAGTTACGAATATGCTAGTCAAGATTATATGTTAGAACCTAGTAAACCTAAAAATGAACCAATTATAAATAAATATATGTATTATCAAATATTATGGTGTGGATTATATTCTGCTTTAATTTGTATTTTTTTCTTAAAAAATTCTTTTATTCAAAAATTTATAACTTATGATGTGGAAAATAAATATTTTTTAACAGCTTTTTTTGCACTATTTATTTTTAATGGAATATTTAATGCTTTTAATGCACGTACAGATAGTTTAAATTTATTCAAAAATTTAAAAAATAATAAGATATTTATTATTATATTTTTAATGATTAGTATAGTTCAAATATATTTAATTTATTTTGGAGGTTCTATTTTTAGAACATATGGCTTAAGTTTAAAAGAGTTATTATTTGTGCTTTTAATGGCTTTATCTGTTATACCAGTTGATTTAGTTAGAAAGGTTATTTTAAAAAAGAAAGGAATAAATAAATATATTTAGAAAAATCCATTGTATACATATTTTGTTTCGTTAACGGTTATAAAGGCAGTTTCATCTAACGAATGAATAAGATTAGTGCATTCGTTTAGTCTTTTCTTTTCAATTTCAAGAATTAATAAAATTTTATTATCATTCATTTTTACTGACGAAACTCCAAAACCTTGTTTTTTAATTGTATTTATATCTTTGGTATTTATTTTACTACTTATTATTTGAATGCCAAGATTTCCTTTAACGTATTTTTTTGTAATATTTGTTCCGATAATTGTTCCTGTTGTATATCCTCCGGAGTAAGCGAGTACTATCCAAACGCTCATTTTTTCAACGTTTAAAGCTTCTCTTGCTACTAAAAACCAAATGGTTATTTCCAAAAATGCTAAGGCTGCTACTATCGTGGTTTTTCCTTTTAATACGTATACCGTTCTAACAGTCGATATTGAGACATCAAGAATTCTAGCAAAAAATATTTTTAAACATAATAAAAATATATTCATAATAATCATCTTTTCTTTATTAGTATGGTTTTTAAAAGAATGTTTATACTGATAATGGTGATTAAATGTATTATTTAAATTTGTTTTTTGTATATTCAATTTTAGGATTTTTATTTGAATCAACAGTAGTTAGATTACTTAGTAGTGATTATCAGAGTGGTTTTGTGTATGGATTTTGGACTCCAGTATATGGAATTGGAGTTGTAATTATTATATTAATTTATAAATTTTTAAGTAGATATGTAAAAAAAGAATATATTAAAACAATATTACTATTTTTATTAAGTGCAGTAATATTATCTATTATAGAATTTATTGGAGGAATTTTAATTGAAAATATATTTAATAAAATATATTGGAATTATGAAGGATTTAGGTATAATATTGGTAAATATATTTCTTTGGAAACAGCATGTATTTGGGGAATTGGATCAGTATTTATTGTTTATTTAATAAATCCTTTAATTGATAAATTGGTGGTAAAAATTCCTAAAGTAGTTACTTATATTTTAACATTTTTATTTATTGTGGATTTGGTTATAACTTTTATTGTTAAGTTATAACCTTTTTTTATTTTTTTCATAAATTAAATGTAGAGGGGAGTATGTATGTTATTTGAAATAAATTCAACTAATCAAGATTTTGATGATATAGCATTTGAATATTTTAATTTGCCAAAAAAATCTTATGAAACAAATAGTGTTATGGAACCAAGTAAGGGATTAGTGTGTGGAAATATGTTTAAAGATGAATATCAACAATATAAAAATTATAAACCTAATAGATTAAGCTTTAAAACTGAAAGAGAAAAGCTATTATTACGTATTTTAGAACTAGATTTTGCTATAAATGATTTATCTTTAAAATTAGATATTAATCCTGATGATTATGAATTATATGAGTTTTTTAGAAAGTATGCTGTTGAATTAAAAAGATTATGTGAAGATTATTCTAAAAAATATGAAGTATTAAATTTAATAGATGATATTAATGGAAAATATACATGGATTAAAAATCCATGGCCATGGGATGGAGGAAAAAATTATGTTTAAGTATGATAAAAAGTTACCTTATCCAATTAATATAAAGAAAAAAGATTTAAGAATGGCTAAGTATATTATCACTCAGTTTGGAGGATCTAATGGAGAATTAGGTGCTGCTTTAAGATATTTTTCTCAGAAATTTGGAATGCCAACTGAAGAAGGGAAGGCTTTATTAAATGATATTGCTACAGAAGAACTTGGTCATAATGAAATGATTTGTACAATGGTTAGTCAATTAATGAAAGATGCTACTTTACAAGAAATAGAAGATGCTGGATTATCAGGAGTTTATACTGAACATGGTAAAGGAATTTATCCTACTGATTCTAATGGAGTGCCTTTTTCAGTAGCTTACTTTAATTCAGTTGGAGATCCTATTGCTGATTTAGTTGAAGATATGGCCGCTGAACAGAAAGCTAGAGTTACTTATGAACATTTGATAGATTTGGCAGATGATGAAGATATTATTCAACCATTACTATTCTTGCGTCAAAGAGAGGTTGTTCATTTTAATAGATTTAAAGATTTATATGATAAATATAAAAAAATGGGATATTAAATCAAGGTATAAAATCTTGATTTTTTTAACAAAAAATAACAAATTATATTGTTATCTTTAATTTACAAGTACATATAATTATGTTAGAATTAATGTAAGGATGGGATACTTATGAATGAGAAAGTTGTACCTAGAAAAAATTATTTTTTATTAATTTTATTGGTTATTTTAGTAGTAGTTGTAACTTTAGCAGTTACTAATATTGTTAGTAGCGTTAGAAATAAAAAAATTAATTCAGGTTATATAAATAAATATGTTAGTGAATTACAATATAAAGAGTTAAATAATTATTTAGTAGAACCTGCAAATAATACATTTATTTATATAACATATACTGGTGATAAAGATGTGTATAATTTAGAAACTAAATTAAAAAAATTGATTAATAATTATGAGTTACAAACTAATTTTATTTATGTTAATGTGACTGATTTAATGAATGATGCTGATTTTATAAAAAAATTAAATGAAAATGTTAAAACAGATTCAATAAAAAGACTTCCAGTTATTCTTTATTATAAAGATGGTAATTTAACTGAGGTTATTGATGGAGAAAATGGAATATTAACTGATGCGGAATTTCAAAAAGTTTTAGATAAGTATGAGATAGGAAATTAGTATGATTAATGTAGTTTTGTTTGAACCAGAAATTCCTGGTAATACTGGAAATATAATGAGAACTTGTGTTGCTACTAATACTAAATTGCATTTGATAAAACCTTTAGGATTTAGTTTGGATGAAAAATATATTAAAAGAAGTGGTGTAAATTACATTGATAATTGTGATTATGTAGTTTATGAAAATATTGAAGATTTTTTTAGTAAAAATAAAGGCACTTACTATTTTTTAACAAGGTATGGTAAGAAACCTCATACTAGTTTTGATTATTCTAATAAAGATGAAAATATTTATTTTATCTTTGGTAAAGAATCCACTGGGATTCCACCAAAGATTTTAAAACCTTATTTGGATAATTGTATGAGAATGCCAATGACTGATAAAGTTAGGGCATTAAATTTATCTAATACAGTTGCAATTATGGTTTATGAGGCATTAAGACAACAAAATTATAGAGATTTGTTGTTTTCTGAGCCGCATAAAAGTGAGAATTTTATTGAAGAAAATGGATAATTTATTTATCTTTTTTTGTGGAGGAGTTATATGAAAGTAATACCAAAACATGTAGCCGTTATAATGGATGGTAATGGTAGATGGGCAAAGATGCGTGGAAAAGTTCGTAGTTATGGACATTTGTGTGGAAGTAAAAATTTAGAAAAATTAGCGGTTCATGCTATAAATAGTGGAGTAGAAGTACTTAGTGTTTATGCTTTTTCTACTGATAATTTTAAAAGAAGTGAAGAAGAAGTTAAATATTTAATGGATTTATTTGTGGAAATGTTTAATAAAAAGATGAAGAAAGTAAGGAAAAATGATATAAAAGTGGTTTTTTCGGGAAGAAAAGATAATTTGAGAAATGATGTGTTGTGTGCAATGGATAAAATTTCTCAGGATACGATTAACAATAAAAAAGGAATTCTAAATATATGTTTAAATTATGGTTCTCAAGAAGAAATAGTTGATGCATGTATTAAAATTGTTGATTTAGTAAATAAGAATAAATTAGATATTAAATCTTTAGATAAAAAAACTTTTTCAAAATTTTTATATCAAGATTTACCACCAATTGATTTATTAATTAGAACTAGTGGTGAGTATCGTTTAAGTAATTTTATGCTATATCAACTATCTTATGCAGAGTTTTATTTTACTGATGTATTGTTTCCGGATTTTTCGGAAAAAGAGTTTGATAAGGCTTTAGAATCTTATCAAAATAGAGATAGAAGGTTTGGCACTACAAAATAAAAAAAGATCACAAAGTGATCAATCGCATTTACAGTCATTGTTACAATTACAATTATTACAATGACATTCATTTTTTATAGTAATTGCTTCGACAGGACAATTATTAGCTGCTTCTATAGTTTTATCAGTGATATTATCACTTATTACTTTAGCGTATCCATTGTCGTCATAGTCAAAGTTTTCTGGAGATGTTGCTATACATGCACCACATCCAAAACAAGCATTATTATTTAATTCTATTTTCATCTGTTCCTCCTTTAGTGATTATACAATATAAATTGACCGATGTGCAACTTAGTATATTAAATTTAAAAAAAGTATGTTAAAATTAAATTGAATAGGGTGATTTAATGGATTCTAGGATGGATAAGTACAATTCAGATAAACCTACATTAAAAAAGAGAACTGATAAAAATAAAGAGTTATATGCTCATATGTATGATAATAATTCTCTTGAACAAAATTATGACAATTATTCTAATATGACTGTGATAAATACTGATTCTAGAGTTATAGATGTAGATAAAATTAGAGATATGTTAGATCGAAAGTATAGAGTAAGTGATGAACGTAAACCGTTGGTGATGCCTGAGGATGAAGTAGAAGAAATTAAGTTAACAGACACTAAAGAATATGATATAAATACAATTTTAGAGAAAGCTAAAAAAGAAAAGAATTTTGATTATGAGAAAGAACGTTTAAAAAGTATTCATAATACTCAATATGATATTTTAAAAAAATTAAATATTGAAACAGAAAATCAAGAATCAAATAAAAAAGAAGATGAAGAGAATTTAGTTAATTTAATAAATACTATAACTGCTTTAGAATTAAAAAATAGAAGTAATCAGCAAAAACAAGATGCAGCAAATGCTTTAGAGTTATTAAGCGATTTGAAAGATGATGATACTGATGAAGTTCAAAATACCGAAATAGAGGATGAAGAAGAAAAAACTACTGAAGAGAAAATATTAGATTTAAATAAAAACGATTATGATGATTTTGAAGAGTTAAAAAATGATATTAAATCTAATTCTATTTTAATAAAAATTGTAAGTATTTTGTTTGTTTTAATTTTATTAGTAGGAGCACTTATAATAGCAAATAATTATTTTGATTTAGGACTATTTTAATATAGTCTTTTTATTTTCATATAATTAAATATGAAGATGTTTAAAAGAAAAAATATAAAAAAAGATAGATTAATTATTATATTTTGTTTAGTAATAGGATTGGTATTTTTAAATATAACTTTTTTTGCTAATAAATTATCTCCGGGTATTATAAATATATCTAAATTAAAAGTTAATGAAATTACTACAAATATTTTAAATGATGCAGTACTAAATTATAAAAAAGAGAATAAATTAAATAATTTAATAGTAACTAAA
>CAKOLD010000021.1 GCA_934096015.1 uncultured Bacilli bacterium | reverse complement strand
AACTAGCAAGTTCATTTTTTTGCATCTCTAAACTCTCATTAATTCCTTCTTGTTTTTCTATCTTAGATTGAATTTTTTCAACTTCAATATTAGTCTTAGACAAAACAGCTTTAGAAAATACTGTTAACAAAGGGGATATTACACAAAGTAATACTAATAAAAACATAAAAACTCTTTCACCTTTTAAAAACTTTATTTTCCCAGTAGTATTCTTTTTCATATCCTATACCCTTTCTACTATTCTTAATTTAGCACTTTTACTTCTACTATTTTCTCCTAATTCTTTATCACTTGGAAGTATTGGTTTTTTGTTTACAAGTTTAATTAAAGGCTTATATTCTGAAGGAATACTTGGTAATCCTTTAACCAAACTATCAACTTCACTATATTTTTTAAATATTTGTTTTACAATTCTATCTTCTAAAGAATGAAATGTAATTACACTAAGCCTTCCACCACTTTTTAATAACTTTATTGCATCAGGTAATACTTCATTTAAAACAGTAAGTTCACTATTAACCTCTATTCTAATCGCTTGAAATATTTGCCTTTCTGGATGATGATCTAAATAATATTTAAATGGTACAGACTTCTTTATTATATCAACTAACTCTAATGTAGTATCAATACTTTTTTCATTTCTATATTTTATAATATTAGAAGCAATACTTTTAGAAAACTTTTCTTCTCCATAAGTAAAAAATATATCTTTTAATTTTTCAAAGTCATAATTATTAACTATAAAATGAGCATCTAATTTTTGTCTTTTGTCCATTCTCATATCAAGTCTAGCATCATTCATAAAGCTAAAACCTCTGTCACTATTATCAATTTCTGGACTAGATAATCCTAAATCAAAAACAATACCATCAACTAAAGATATATCATTTTCTTCTAAAGACTCTTTCATATTAATAAAATTAGTATGTAAAATTTTATAATTATTACCAATCTGGCTTAACAAATTATCACTATATTTTACTGCTTCCTCATCCTGATCAAAGGCGAAAAGAAAACCCCTTTTCGTTCGCTTTAATATTTCTTTACTAATACCAGCATACCCCAAAGTAGCATCAACATAAATGCCATCTTCTTTTATATTAAGGCTATCTAATACTTCACTTTTTAAAACACTATAATGCATCATTATCACCTGTAAATAAATTTTCTGCTATTTCTGCAAAATTGTCGCTATTAGTAGTAAAGAAATCTTCCCAATTCTCACTAGACCAAATTTCTAGTCGGTCATTTGCGCCGATTATAACACATTCTTTTGTTAAACCGGCGTAACTAACCAATGGGGAGGATATGCAAATTCTTCCTGTACGGTCAAATTCACATTCAGTAGCACCGGAAAGAAAGAATCTTGTGAAATTACGGGCATCTTTTTTTGTAAATGGTAATGACTTCAAGTTATTTACTATTTTTTCCCATTCGACCAAAGAATAAATAAATAAACAATTCTCTAAGCCACGAGTAATAACAAATTTAGTTCCTATTTCTTCACGAAATTTACTAGGAATTATCAATCTGTTTTTTTCATCAATATTATGATGATACTCACCCATTAACATAAAATCCCCCACTTTCTTCCACCAATTACCACTGCCTAAATAAATAATACACTAAAACTACATGAAATACAATAAACAAAACTAAAAATCAACAAAAAAAAAATACATTTTACGAAAAAATGTAAATCAAATTATTTTAATCTTTTTTGTTTCGTTTCAACTATCTCTTTATTTTTAAAATCATCAACATATTCAATAGTATCTAATATATCATTTAATTCAGACATAGTAATTAAATCAACATCATTTATAGTAAAAGTAATATCCTTTTTAGAAAGTTTATCTTTAGTTTTAACCTTTAAATTTTGAAACACTCTATCCTCATGTACCTTTTTTTTCATAATATCTTGATTTTCTAAAAAAACTACATTTTTATTTAAATCATTATATTTAATATTACTACTAATTAATTTTGAAATAGCAATTAAATCCATCCCCAATACAATACCAGTTGTCAACAAGAAAACTAAATTAGCTAAAGAACAAAGTGATAAAAGGCCTAGTAATATACTACATATCACAACCATTCTAGAACTATTTTTAATTTGTGTATTAAAAACTTTTAATAACACTTTTGAATCCATAACTTGTTCTTCCATTTTACAAATTATTTTTTGAACATTTTCTAAATTATTAGGAACTATTCCTTTTCTTCCATCCGCATATTTAATGAAAATATCATTATCCTTAATTTCATAATTTAAAATAAAATCTTTTTTTTCTACATTATCTAATGAATAATCTTTCATATATTCTCCCCTCTCAAAAAGTAAAAATATACTACACCAAAGCAAAGAAAAAGTCAAGCAAACGCTTAACTTATAATATCTATATTTGAAGCACTCGTTGCAGTACCCACTTTAAAATAATTAATACCATTATTAGTTTCAAAAGATGGTAATAAAATCCTTTTTTCAATTGGTGTATTCATAACATAATTTACAGTAATCAAATTATTATCTAAATATTCTTTAAATGCACTTAATTTTTCCGTTTCACTACTATCAGCAGTTATATTATTTAAAAATTTATTTTCTATTATAATATAAAGAATATTATTTTCACTTCCAGCCATTAAATAATTATAAGGTGTCGCAATATCCTTCCATTCCCAATAAATTCCATCTTTAAATCTATTTGAAATAGAATGAGGTTTTCCCTGAGCTAAAGATTCATACTTCAAAAAATTTGACATATAAAACGAAGTAGCCCCTTCTCTTTGCCAACGTTCAGCAGCTAGATAATTAAGATTAACATTATAATTAACTACATCTTGAGAATATATTTTTCTAACAACTTTTTGTTCCTTAAAATCTACGTAATCAGCATATTCTCCTATTTTTCTTAACGGTTCATCTAAATAGATATTTTTAGTAACAGTTTCTTGATAAGGTTCAAAGTCACTAGTTTCTGTACTTTTATATACCATTATATTTTTTAAATAACAATTCTCTGTTCCCCCACTATAAATATACATAGCACTATTTAACATATCTTCTGTTGCAGTATATTCTGTATTTGTTCTTAATGTATTTTTATAAGTATTTAAATATATATAATTTACAGCCTTTTCATCTCTTATTGCATTTGTTTCAAACGCTATTTTAAATTTATCTCCTACTTTTAAATTTGGAACTAAATCTTTAAAATTGCCTATTGACATACCATTAGTAAAACTTGCAGTTTTTAATATATTATATCCTGTATCAGTTACTTCTAAATAACCTCCAGATAATACATAATCAAAAATAGCATTTCTATTAAACATATTTTTACCACTAACAGTTACTGGTATTTTATACTTTCCATAAGGTTCATACTTAGTAAAAGTTTCCCCTAATTCTATTTGAATATTCTTTATAGTTGAAACTCCACCTCCATTCGAAGCAGTTTTACAATATAAATATACTCTAGAATCTAACATATCCTGAGTTATCGTATATTTTGTCTTGTTAATAAAGTAAGTACTATAATTTAATGTAGCATTAAGTAAATATATTCCAAAATATCCATCAGTTTCCATAGAATATACAATTGTATCCCCAACTTTTAATTCAGGTGCTAGTTCTGATAATTTTTTACCAGTATTAGAAGGATAACCAGAAACAGTTAAACTTCCATCACCCTTATTTACAATACCTGAATTAGTATTAACAACTTGATTTATATCAAACAAATTCTTTGTCCTATCTCCTACACTTTCTATTTCTACTGGACTATCAGGAGTCGGAGTTCCATTTTGTACACTATTTCCATATATTCTATAGTTTTCTATAGGGTTTCCATTCCCTAAAAATGTTACACTACTTCCACTTGTTTTATTCTCTTTTTTATTATCGATATTTACTCTAAAACTTAAAGCCTTATTCATATCTACATTTTGACTTTCTTCGGTTTCGCTATAACTTACTACTAGTTTTATATTATCTTTAATTCCTTTTTCTATTTCTTTTCCATAGTATAAATATTGGGTTTCACTATTATTTATTGCTCCACTACTTACTTCTTCTTCATTTATATATAATTTATATCTTATGTCTTGGATTCTTTCAAATTCATTTATTACATTATCTATTTTTATACTATATGTGGTTTTATCACTTCCTGTGTTTTCTACACTAAATGTTTTTTCTGCACTATCTCCTGGAAAAAAGTAATCTCCATCAAAGTTCATTGTACTTGTTCCATCACTATATTTTACTGCTAAGTATTTACTTAAAACACTTATACTTTTATCTTTACTATTTCCATTTATTTTTGTTTTATAATAGGCATATGTAGTACCTAGTATTAACATAGTTACTAAAAGTACTAATGCGAATGATATATAATAACGTTTCTTCATAGAACCACTACTCTCTATATTTAACTATACATTATTACTATAGAATATTTTGTCTAATTTTATAAGTAGACAAGGAAACCTATACTACTTACCATTATACATTTACCCCCCCCCCCCCTGTCAAGGGGATTAAAAAAAATCTCCGAAGAGATTTAAAAATTGCAACAATTACCTTCGTAAACATCACATTTTTCATTTTCTTCACAACAAGTATATTGTGGAGTATATGTATGACGATAAATATGATGATTTACTACTTTCGTATTTATTGGACAAACATGTGGAATATGATGATGTATTTCTCTATGACATACTCTTTCAATTGGACACTCATAAACTACAGGGCATTCAAGACCATCAAATTGCATTGGTTCTTGATAACCCATTCCATTCATCATATCTTTTTCTACACATCTTTTTTGAAACATAAAATACACTTCCCTTTCTAGTATATTTTATGTTTATGATAAACAATTGCTAGTTTATTTATCCTAGAAAGGCATTTTAAAATTGCCACTATTTATTTGTTTCATCATCTTTTTCATTGATTCAAATTGTGTCAATAATCTATTGATTTCTTCCACACTTCTTCCAGATCCTTTACTAATTCTTTGTTTTCTAGAATGTTTAATAATATCTGGATTATGTCTTTCTTCTTTAGTCATTGATAAAACAATAGCCTCTACATGTGCTAAATCTTTAGGATCTAAATTAACATTATTAATTCCCATCTTTCTAGCACCAGGTATTAATTTTAATAAATTTTCTAAAGGTCCCATTTTCTTTATTTGTTTCAAAGTTGCTAAAAAATCTTCCAAATCAAATTTACCTTTTTTCATTTTTTTAGATAAATCTTCAGCTTCTTCAACATCAATAACACTTTCAACTTTTTCAGCAATACTTAATATGTCACCCATATCTAATATTCTTTCAGCCATTCTTTCTGGATAAAATTCACTCAATCCATCTAATTTTTCCGAATCCCCTACAAACTTTATAGGAACGTTAGTTAAATGTCTTACTGATAAAGCAACCCCACCTTTAGTATTACCATCCATCTTAGTTAAAATAGCGCCAGTTAAATGTAAAGCATCATTAAATCCCTTTATAACATTTATAGCATCCTGTCCCATCATAGCATCAATTACTAATAATATTTCATTTGGATTAGCAATAGTAACAATTTCTTTAAGTTCATTCATTAAATTTGCATCTATATGTAATCTACCTGCAGTATCTATAATAATATAATCAAAATTATTTTCTTTTGCATACTCTAAAGCATTTTTAACTATTAATGTAGGATTTTCTTTTCCTTCAGTATAAACTTCAACTCCTAAAGATTTTCCAACTTCAAGTAATTGATCAATTGCAGCTGGTCTATAAATATCACAAGCAACTAATAAAGGATTTTTTTTATATTTTTTTCTAACTAAATTTGCTAGTTTACCACAGGTAGTTGTTTTTCCACTTCCCTGTAATCCTGCTAACATTACAATTGTAGGTTTTTTTAAAACTTCTAAAGCAACATAATCTCCACCTAGTAAAGTTACTAATTCATCTTTCACAAGTTTAATAAAAAGTTCTTCTGGTTTTAATGATTTCTCTACATCCATACCCAAGGCTTTTTCTTTAACAATTTTTACAAATTCTTTAACTACCTCATAATTAACATCTGCTTCCAAAAGAGCAACCCTTATTTCTCTCATAGCATCACTAATATTATCCTCAGTAATTCTTCCCATACCTTTAATATTTTTAATAGCTTTACTTAATCTATCTCCCATATATTCAAACATTTTTATCACCTAAATAATATTATATAAAAAAAAAGCCTAAATTCCTAGGCTTTTTAATGATTTCTCCTATTTTCGCTATTGATTCCCATATCTTTACACAAATATCTAATTCTTTCCATAATTCTTTGTGCCTTAACATAATCATCTCTTCCTTTACTAGAAATAAAATGTTCTTCTAGTTCTTCCAAAGTAAAATTAGAAGTAAAGAAAGTTGCTAAATTATTATCCATTCTAGCTTGCAATATAGTTCCTAAAATCTCATCTCTATTCCAAGTACTAACAGTTTCTGCTCCAATATCATCTATTAATAATAAATCTACACTTTTAAAAGATTCCATATATTTAGAAAAAGCATCCTCTAATCCAAATGATTCTTTTAATCTTCTTAACATTTCTGGATAATACATAATTATTACTGAATAATTTTTTTTAGCAAGTTCATTAAGTAAAGCTGAAATCAAATAACTTTTTCCACATCCAAAAGAGCCATGTAAGTAACATCCCTTAGTTTTAGTAACTCCATATTTATCATAAAAATCAGTTAAATATTTAATAACTTCAGTTCTATTTCTATCAGTTATATCTATATCCTTCATAGAAGCATTTTTTAAATTTAAAGGCATTTCATAAAAGCATGCTTTATTTTCTGAATCCCTTTTTAATTGTTGCTTTTTATATTTACAAGCAATATAATCAAAATTTAACATTTCATTATAATATTCTGGATAATAAACAAAACCTTCAACTTCATTTTTACATTCAAATAAATGCTTACATTTCTCACAATTACTAAGTTCACAAACTGTTCTTTCTAATTTTGAAGTATATTTTAAAGCATCTTCCTCTTTAAGTTTTAAACGTGCAATAAGTGCCTTAAACTTATCATCTTTTAAAGCTTTTACATAATCACTTTTCAAACTATTCTTTATATCATATTTACTTAAATTATTTTTTATACTCTGCATTGTATCACCTAAATTTTTCTAATAAAGATTCCAATTCTTTCTTTTCATCTTCACTTACTTCAACTTTTTCATTATTGTTATTAAACCAAACAGGAATTATTTCTTTATTACTTTTTAAACCAACAGTTTTCTTTTTATTTTTCTTATGTTCTTTTTCAGCCACTTTCATAGCATCTTCAACAGTCATCAAACCCATTCTTGCCCATTGACCAGCAATTGTCTCTACATAATTTTTATTTAACTTATTATCATTAATTCTTAATACATAATCTATTAAAACATTTATCACTCCTGGTTTTAACTTTAATTCAACTGCTAAAAATTCTAATAACTTTAAATCTCTGCTAGTAGGAGTAGCACCTTTATATTTTTTTCTTAAATAATCATATGGACTTGTATTTTCAAAAATATATTGCATTCTAGCTCTATTGGAAACTTCCCCAGTAGGTCCTTTTAAATAATCCGGTTGAGTTCTATATATTAAAGTTGGTAAATTACCATTATTATTAAATTCATAATACTTTCTAGTAGTTAAAATTAATTTCTGTTTATTAATCATTCCATTTTCATCAATAACCATTCTTAATATTTCAACCATTTTTAAGGTATCTAAATCATATACAAAAGCTAAACTATTTATTAATTCTTTTACTCTCTTATTTAAAGCTCTAGAACTTAATAAATGAGGTGGTAAACTTGCAGTAATCAAATCAAAATCAATTTTATTTTCTAAATTAACTCCATTACTATTTATCCCTCTTGCCAAAACTTTAATATCATCTTTATTAGTAGACTTAAAAGTATTATTCATAGAAGCAGTTATTTCTACAAAATCAGTAAAATTTATTGGAGATTTTTTATAATATGAAGCTAATCTTTCATATTCTTTAACACCTATATTATTATATAAAACTACAGATAACACCGGATGAGAAAAAAACTCTTTAGGATTCATTGGACTATATAATAAATATATATATTCATTAACATTTTCTTCTATTTTTAAATAACTTCTTAAAAGACCAACGGCTTCTAAACATTTTCTCGCTTCTTTGATTTTTAAAAGATCAGCTTTCAATATAGACATTAAATGATGATGTGTAAAAACTTCACTACTGATCTCTTGTTTATCTAAATCACTCCATAAAGTAAAAAATAAACTAATTGCATCCGAACCAACAATAGGTTCATATAAATTAATTAAAGTTTTTCTATCTAAATCAGTTAAAATAGTTTCGTTATAAACCTTATAACTATCAGCAGGTAACAAAGTTACAGTTTTCATACACTCACCTTCTAACTGAATATTATTGTATATTAAATAATTAAAAAAAACAACTAAATTAGTTGTAATTTTTTTTCTTCTTCTTGAGTTTTTCCTTTTGAAACAATTCTCGCATTAATTTGGTTTCCATTAACTTCATAAGTAACTTCTTCACCAACTTTTTTTCCAAATATAACTCTTCCTAAAGGACTAAAAATACTTAATCCATTTTCATCAAACTCACTAGTTAAATACATAGAAACTGGTTCAACTTCTCCATCACCAAAATCTAACTCTAAATCAACTAAACTTCCAAGAAGAACAATATCATCTTTTTCTTCAAGTTCACTAACTTTTTCAATTAATAAATCAATTAAAGCAAGTTCATCAGAAGCATATTTACTACCTAAATTTAATTTTTTATTACGTTCAGAATATAATACATCAATTGTTTCTTTAAAATTCAATTCTTTAATGTCCATATTATTTTCCCTTTCTAGGTAACCTACTATATCAAAAAAAATAGAATAATTCAAGTATTAATTATTTTCTCTAAAAGAAATTAACAATAAAATTATTCCTGGAATTATTATTAAACATTCAATTCTTTTAAAAATATACAATAAATATTGAAAATAACTATAACCTATAGACAGTAAATTTAAATATAATATTTGAAAAGTTATAGATAAACTTATTAAAATAATTCCTATTAAAAAAAGTATATATTTTTTTATAGTATCACCTTACTATATATATACTTAATTATTCTTGTTCGTATTCACAAGATGAACACTTTATCTTATTATTATGATTAACTAATAAATTATTACAAAGTGGACATTTATCGCCAGTTGGCTTATCCCAAAAAGCCGTCTTGCACTTTGGATAATTATCACATCCATAAAAAGGTTTTCTTCTTTTTGTCATTTTTTCTACTATATTTCCCTTATCACAATTAGGACACTTCATAATTATTTGTTTTTCTTTTTCTTCTTTCTTTATGTATTTACAAGTTGGATAATTACTACATGCTATAAACTCACCATACTTACCATTTCTTTTTACTAAATCATTTCCACATTCTGGACATTTTTCTCCAACTAATTCTGGTGCTTTCTTTTCCATACTATCAAATGCATTTTTTACCATTGGCTCAAATTGATCATAAAATTTTCTTAATAATTCAATATTATTAACTTTATCTAGAGCAATTTCGTCTAAATCCTCTTCCATTTGCGCAGTATATTCCACATTAATTAAATTAGAAAAATATTCTTGTAATTTATCAGTAGTTTCTATACCAATTTCTGTAGGAATAAATTTTTTATCAACAACATTAACATATGCTCTTTCTTTTAAGGTTTCCATTGTCTTAGCATATGTACTTGGCCTTCCAATTCCTAAACTTTCCATTTCTTTTATTAAACTAGCTTCTGTATATCTACTTGCAGGTTTAGTAAAATGTTGTTCAGTTTTAATTTCATCACTTTCTAAATTCATATCAACCGTTAATTTAGGTAATACAACATCCTCACTTGATACGTATTCCGCATAAACTTTTAAATACCCATCAAAAACTAATACTTGACCTGTAGTTTTAAATTTATAATTGTTATTATCTAAAATTATTGTAGTTGCTAAAACAACAGCATCTTTCATCAAACTTGCCAAAGCACGAGCATAAATAATTTTATATAATTTATATTCATCACTAGATAAATATTTTTTTACTTCTTCCGGAGTCTTTGTAATATATGTTGGCCTAATAGCTTCATGAGCATCTTGAACATTTTCTTTCTTTTTAGAAACTTTAACACTACCTAAATATTCATTTCCATACTCATTTTTTATATATTCTTTTGCTTCATTTACAAAAGTATCACTTAATCTAGTGGAATCGGTTCTCATATAAGTAATTAAACCTATACTTTCTCCAGCAACTTCCACACCTTCATAAAGTTTTTGTGCAATACGCATAGTTTTTGAAGCTCCAAAATTAAATTTATTAGAACAAGCCTGTTGTAAAGTACTTGTAGTAAATGGCATAACACCCTTTTTATTTTTCTTTTTCTCATCAATTGATTCTACAATAAAATTCTTTGATAATTCATCTAAAACTTTATTTACATCATCTTCATTTTTTAATTCTATTTTTTTATCTTTATATTTATCTAAACTAGCTTTAAATTCTTTAAATATTGCATCAATTGTCCAATATTCTTCAGGAACAAAAGCTTCTATTTCTCTTTCACGATCTACAATTAATTTTAATGCAACACTTTGAACACGTCCAGCACTCTTTCCTCCAGTTTTTGATTGCATTAATTTACTTAATCTAAATCCAATTATTCTATCTAAAATTCTTCTGGTTTCTTGACTTTTTACTAATGAATAATCAATTTTACGAGGATTATTAAAAGCATTTTTTATAGCAACTTCAGTTATTTCATTAAATACTACACGTTCATAATCTTTATCTTTTAGTCCCATAGCATCATATAAATGCCAACTTATTGCTTCACCTTCACGGTCAGGGTCGGTAGCTAAATATACTTTATCACTTTCTTTTGCTTCTTTTTTTAATTCATTTATTACAGACTTTTTTCCTTTAATAGGAACATAATTAGGAGTAAAATCATTATCAACATCTACTCCTAACCCATACTTACCAGTAGTTGATAAATCTCTAACATGACCTTTACTTGAAACTACATTATAATCTTTACCCAAATATTTTTTTATAGTTTTCGTTTTACTTGGGGACTCCACAATTACTAAATTACTCATCGTTTTCCTCTCTTCCGTTTTTCAAAGAATCTGTTGTCTTATATTTTTCTAAAGCTTCTCCTAAGTACTTAAAATAATTATTTTTTATAGCAAGAGCACTCATTTTTTGTTTAGTTTGAATACTACTATTTATTTCCATTATTTCTTCATTTGTATGAGTTTTATTTTCGTCATTACTTTCTACAAACTTACCACTTACTGCATTATAATATCCAATTTCATCTTGCCAACTACCATCTGCAAATATTGCCATATCATCATAATCACTAAATACATCATGACCTAAATATAATCTAGGATCATAATCTATATTAAATAAATTCAATAATGTTGGTAATAAATCAATCATTGTTGTATATTTTTCTATTTTTTGACCCTTAATTTTAGAATTATATATCATCATAGGTGTTCTATCAACTTCTTTATTAACATTAACATCATAATCTAATACACTATTAATTTGTTTATTAGTTAAACCATAAGGATAATGATCTGCAAATAAAGCAATAACTGTATCATCCAATTTTCCGGCATCTTCTAACTCCTTTAATAACTCTTCTAATGCCATGTCCAAATATTTCATCTTAGATAAATATCTCTTAGTCATATCACTATAACCTTTATCATCCCATAAACTCATATACATGTCTCCATATTCGCTATGAACATTATAAGTTTGATGAGTTGTTACACTAGTCATATAAACCATAAATTTATCTTGATCAATAAAATGAGGTACTGAAGCTTTTACAAAATCAACATCACTTGACCACTCACCATAAGTTAAAGAATATTTTATCCCAAGATCTTCAACTCCATAATATTTTTCACTACCCATATTAGGATGTATAGTTGCTCTGTAATAATATTTTTGAGTATATCCATGATAACTGCTAGTATTGTAGCCAGTATTCTTATACATATTGAATATAGCTTCAAAATAACTATTGCGCATATATGTATTAGCAGTACAAGTATTATTAATTGTAAATAAACTTGTCATTGAAGTAAACTCATTATTTCCAGTACTACAATTATTACGTGGACTATAATTATTTCTAAAACTAATGCCTTCATTATAAAGCTTATACAAAGTTGGAAAATCCTCTTCATTAATAGCCATCATATTAACGCTCTCCATTAAAATAACTATTAAATTTTTTCCTTCAAAAATTCCTGTATACTCATTCTTAGGAGTTACTTCTCTATTAATAAAATAATTATTTAAAGTATTTTTAGTACTATCCTTTTCGTTATCAATAACTTCATTCCAAGCAGTATCATCTATCTTTCTAGTATAGTCAGTTACTTCATTTTTACTATCTTTATTATTACTTACAACATAATTAATCTCATTTACATCAGTTTTAAATATAATACTCCTAATATCAGCCCAAAAATATACATTAACTCCAAATTGACTTACTGCCAAATTACTATTTTCTGGATACTTAATTAATACTTTATTTTCAACAGGTTGTAATTCGTTTTGCATGCTTTTACAAACCAATGTATAAACATATATTAAGCAAAATACAATTAATAAAACTAATACAATTGCATGTTTTAAACCTTTAATAATAACAACAGTATTTTTTTTGTAATCCTGAAGCTCTTCTATAACAACTCTCTTACAAATAAATCTATCCATAAAAATATAATATAATATAAGAAGTATCATAGGAACTAAAACCAAATACTGTTTAAAATTCATAGATACTAAAAAATCTTTTATATAACTAGTTATTTTAGTACCTTGTTCAGAATTACCAATCCCCATATAAAATCCAAGATAATTATATAACCCCAATTGTATCCAACTATAAACTCCCATTATAAATGCAATACTAATATAATAAATTCTTCCTATTAAGTTAGAAAAAAAATGACCTATATAAGCAATTACTAAGGAAAAAATAAAAGAACTTAATAATATTCTAAAAGTTGCCCAATCAAAAATCGGATTATTCATTAATAATCTTATATTCAATTCTGTCGTAAAAATAAATAAAAATATTATAATAATATTTCTAATTAATTTACTCATAACAATATTTTTAAGTATTTGTTTTATTGTTTCCATAAATAAACCACCTTACATATTAAAACACTTTAGAAGAATTTTGTCCATAAAATTAAAGCTATTTCATATAATTTTCATTTTTTACAAATAACTTCAGCATCATTAATTTTTTTAGCTTCATACCCTATAGTATTATTATCACTATCAGTTTTTATTTTTAATAAAATTTCTTTAGTTCCCTCACAATGTTTATCATCATCTTTAAAATAACCATTTTCTATAAAAAAATTTACTTCTAAAGCTTTATCAGAAAGATAATCATCCCTGTTACAATTACCAGCATCTTTTATACTTTTAGAACAAGTACCATTATCAACATCAACTAAAAAAGTTCTAGCAGCTTCTAATAAATTTTCTTCTTCAACTTTTCCTATCTGCTCTTTTGTTTTATTAAAAGCTCCAAAACCATTTGTAGAAAAAATAACTATAATTACTCCAAGAGCTGCCATAACCATTATTATTTCCACTAAAGTAAACCCTTTTTTATTCATTTAATCACTTTCTTTCTTAATATATTCTAAGGAATTCAAACAACCACAATATTCTTGCCTATATAAATCTAATTTTTTTGATAATTCTATACTACGCTTGTAACCTTCTCTTTTTTTAAAATCACTAACTAAATATTTACAATTATCTGTTTCTAAACTTAATCCCATTTCATTTAATACTTTACTATTTTTATAAGGACTAACAGTTAATGTCGTAGTAAAATAATCAAAATTATTTTCACTTGCTAACAAAAATGTTTTATTTAATCTTAAATAATAACATTTATGACACCTACTGCCACCCTCAACATCATTTTCTAAACCCTTCTCAATCTTTTTAAAAGCCTCATTATCATAATCACAATCTAAAAAATTTATATTAAATTCTTTTAATACTTTTATCTGTTCATTTTTTCTATGTAGATATTCATTATAAGGTTCAATATTAGGATTATAATATAAAACAGTTATATCAAAATAATTAATTAATCTTTCTATAACTGCTGTGGAACAAGGCCCACAACACGAATGTAATAAAAGTTTCGGCTTAAAATCTAAACTCTCAATTATTTTTATCATTTCTTTATCATAATTCATTCTTATTCACTTCCAAAAGGTATAAACCCAAAATTTCCATAATCTCCACTATCCAAATACAAATACCCTTTTTTATCATTAACACTTGCATATATTTCATTGTAATAATTTATTTTTTCAGCTTTAGCACTAGTTAAATAAACTTGATTACCATCTTCCATTACTAAACGAAATCTTTCAGAATCAATTACTTCTCCTAATTCATTATAACTAGGATCATAATATATTGAATTAATTTCATATAAAATATCAGAATTAATTTCTTTAAACTTTTTTATAAAAGTCATAAGTATTTCATCCTTAACATAATTTCCTAATGAAGGAATACCATAAATTTTATCTTCATTCGAAATAATTTTACCATCACTTAAATAAATCTTATCATTAGTCATATTATAAAACAAAGGTTTATTTTCCTTTACTTCTATCCTAACTACATATCCCCATTGTTTTTTTACCTTAACTTCGCTTATTAAATCCATTTTTTCTATTCTTTTTTCAATTGTACTAGATAAGCATTTAAATATAGATGGATATGTATCAAGTTTTGCTACTCTAATAATTTCTCTATCACTCAAAAATTCATTACCAACCACTTTTATATGCTTAATAGGTCCACTAAAAATACAGTAAATAGCATAAAACAAAACATAGAAAAATAAACATAAAATAATAAACTTTTTAAAATTAAAATGTTTCTTTTTTACCTTTACTGTTTTTTTAGTCATACTAAGTCATTCCTTTATATTATTTTTTTTATTTCTTCATAAATTAAAGTAGATGAATTTTCTACACACATTTTTTTTGCATTAACTTTTATATCATTATAATATAAATCATTATTTAACAATAAGTCTATTTTTTCTTTTAAAATATCTTTATTCAAATCTTTTTCTTCTATCATTATTCCTGCGTTATTCTCTTTCAAAGAAAGAGCATTATAATACTGATGATTATTAGCAACATAAGGGCTTGGTATAAATATAGTTGGAATCCCAATTGCCAAAATTTCACTAATACTTGTAGCACCCGCTCTACTAACTAAAATATCAAAATCTTTCATTAATGAACTTAAATTTTCTACAAATGGTACTACAAATACATTCTTACTAAATTTATTTTTTACAAAATTATCATAGCTTGACTTCCCTGTTATATATAAGACTTGATAATCTTCTGAATCTATGCTTTGTAAGAATTCTATCATTTTGTTATTAACAACAGTAGAACCTAAACTTCCCTGAACACAAAGAATACTCTTTTTATTTTTATCTAACCCATATTTTACTTTACTAGTTTTTTCAATATCAAGAGCTCTTTCACTACAAGGATTTCCTGTATAAACAACTTTATTTCTAGGGAAAAATTTTTCTGAATCTTTAAAACTAACAACAATTAAATCAGCAAATCTTGCTAGTAATCTATTACTCCTGT
>CAKOLD010000020.1 GCA_934096015.1 uncultured Bacilli bacterium | reverse complement strand
TTTAAAGCTTCATCACCCCTAGGAACATAAGTATCCAAAGAAACAGGAACTGAATAATCAGTAGCTAAATCTACTTTTTTGTTACTTTCTATCACTTTTTTCTGAAATTCAATATAATCATTTAATTCAGTAGCTTGTAAATCTTCTCCTAAAACATTTTTTAACTTATAATCTTTATTACCTTCGTTCATTTTATCACCTCACCCTTAATCTAATACATAATTATAAATGACAACTTTATCGCCAATTTTCTCAGCACCAAGCAATACAGAATTATTATAAGTACCTGCTTGAAGTGTAAGTTCTACTTCTTGAGGAAGAGTACTACACTTACCAATATAAGAACCTTTAGTTCCTTTAGGAACATAAGATGCAACAATGATATCATAGCCATAATTTCCTGTAAATCCCGCTCCCAAAACCGGCGTTGTACTCAAAAATTGATCTGAACCAAACTGCAATTTTCCACCGGCTAAAGCGTTCACATTTTCAACAAGCTTATCTAAATCTTGAGTTGCAAAAGCTTGATTTACATATCCGATATTGGTAACTGCACGATAATTAATATGATCTTCTAACGTTTCCATGCTATCTAATTGCTTAGAAAATTTTATTAAATTATTTACTTCATCAATAGATTTAGCAGCCCCATCACGTAAACTCTTATTCATCTCCTCGGATTTAGTTCCTGTAAATCTTCGCATAATACTTTCTCCAGTATTTATATCATCAATCCAATAATCTAAGTGCTTAGAATAAAGTTTTTCTACTTCTGCCTCTGTTTCATATATTTTAGCATCCAACCCTATTGCTTTAAATTTGTCCTGTATATGACGACTAATAGGCTGAAAGCCACTTAAATCAGTTTGTACATACCAACTAAAGTTATCAAATTTAGAAGTATCATTTCCCATTAAAGATTGTAATAATGTCCCCTTCACCGTTACACTCTCAATACTTTGTTTTCCATATAGTGATTCTACTGCATTTAATTTTTCGACCCAAGTGTCACCGGCAAATTTATTAAGTTCGTCCAAATTATCAAAAACAAGTTCACGTGGAATTTTTGTTCCCATATAGTCAACATATTTACCACCATGTTTTGCAGCATATTCTGCAATTTGCTCTTCAAAAGGATGTTTAACTTTAATACCTAAAGCAAATATTTCATTATCAGAAGGAGTGTATGTTACCTCCTTATCAGTAAAGATTTGCTTAACAGGATTTGAAGGTACACTATTAGGGCTTTGAATCGCACTTAAAGAACTACTAGAACTTGAAATATTTGGAGAATTATTAGAACTTGGAGACAAATTTGAAACATTATTAGAAGTAACACCTAAATTATCAGACATTAACTTATCAGTAACTCTAGCAGTTATTAATTCACTTACATAAGATAAGCCCAATTTTTTCCAATCAACAGTTCCAGTTTGATTATATTCTACGATACCTTCATAAGCTTTTTGAGCTGCCGTCATACCAGCATCTACTTTAAATGCTGTACTCCTAAAATCATCTAAAATAATATTTTTAATTCCCTTATCCTTAATTGTGCTAGCACCTTTAGCAATTAATGTAGGATCATCGACAACTGATAAAACATTTTTACCAATTTTGCCATACATTTTACCTTTCATATAGCCACCTAAGCCACCAAGAGCTTCATTAAGAACAACTTTCCCATAGTTATAACTTTCTCCATGTTCACGATCGACACTTTGTGCATAACTTTCGGTAGCTTCACCTGCTCCTTCTAAGGCAAACATAGCTCCAACAAGTGGCGTTGCAGCTCCAAATGTTCCAACTTCTGCTGCTGTTGCAAGGAGAGCTTCTACACCAATTCTAGTAGTCTTAGAAATGGCCTTTGCTCCAGCACTATCATATTTTAAATTAGAATTTTCATTAATACTCTTACCTAAATAAGTATTTTCGTAAAAATTTTTTCTTAAATTTCCAACAGTATCTTGTCTAACAATATCTAAAGTACCATCCATTATTTTTGACGCTGAATTAAGAGCATTAGACATAGTTCGTTTTGCAGTATTATCACCAGTCCACAAATCATGATATAACCAAGTTCTCGCAGTATCAATAGCTCCACCTGCAACGGTTAAGCCACTTGCAATTGTTCCACCAGCAGTCACAATCCCATCTCCAACCCACTCAGCAATTTTATTAACACCAGATAACGCACTTTCTGCCATTACTGCTCCAGTTGCCGCAGTCTGTTTAACTGCTACTCCTAAATCTCCAAAACCTTTACCATTTAAAGCACTATTAACTCCTTTACTCCATGCAGAACCTGTTTTTTTAAACATTTCCCCAAAATCTTCATACCACTTATTTACATAATTACCTGTTTCTTTTTGTAAAGTTTCAATATTTTTTTCTAAAGCAAGTTTTTTCTGCATATAATCTGAATATTCTTTTGATTTTTTCATAAGTTCTTCTGCTTCACGTTGACTCAATCTAGCTCCTCCAACAGCTGGTGCACTTGGAGCATTTTCTTTCAGTGATTTAAGTTCCTTTTCTGCTTTTTGCAACTCATCTATTTTTTGTTTATAATTTTTAGACTCTTTCAAATATTGATAAGTATCAACCATGTCAGCGGTTAATAAACCTTTAGAATTTAAATCATCTAAATAATTAAATAAGTAGCTCTCATATTTTGATTGATTCATTTCCTTCATCATTTGTTGTTTATCTGTTAAAGGACCTACAAAATCATTTAAACTACTAACAGAAGATTGATAATAAGCTAAAGCAAAGTTATTATCTAATTTACATAATCTATCTTTTGTTTCACTTATCTTTCTACTAAGTGTAGAAACATCTGTTTTAGCACTTTTTACATCCGAAAGTATTGCATTTACTTCACCACTAAAGGGATAATCTGGAGGAAATGAAGTTAAACTTGAACTCATACCATCAGCTTTTTTTAAAGATTCAAAAGCAGAACTCAAGCTAGTAATAGCAGCATACAATAATGATGGATCACTTCTAAACATAACTTCCCTTCCTTCATTTTAAATTATTTATTATTTAATTCATTAATTAATTTAGTTTTAAAAGACTTCTCTTCTTGATCTGAAAAACCAGTTGCATAAATTTTTTCTATTTGCTCATGATCAAATAAAGCTGTCTGTTCTGAAGTAATAATACCTTCTGGATACAAACATCCACTATAATCAAATACTTTTTCTGGAAACTCTTTAGAACTAACTAAAAAACCAGTCACCATTAATCTTTTTGTAGCATTTTTAAGTAAAACAACACTACCTATTGGTAAATATTTCTCATTCATAATAACTCTCCTACTATATTTCTTAGTATACCATAACCTAATATTTTTTTAAACAAAGTTTACATAAAAAAACAGTCAAAATAACCTAAAGTTAATCTAACTGAATTATTAAATTTTAATTATTTAGCTGCATTTTCAGCTCTTTTTGCAACCTCAAAATTATTTACTGCATCATTATACAATCTCGTCAAATTATCAATTTCTTGACTAAATTCCTCTATTTTCATTTCACATTTAGAAATTACATCAGAAAGAGTAGAACAATCATCTTCTAAAGTATTTGATATTTCCTTTAGTTTACCATTGTCTAATGAAACTCCTTCATCAATTAAATAACCTCCACCTAATAAATTAAATAAAGCTCTATTTTCTAAACTTTTAACTAATGGTAAAACTCTATTTGCATTATTTAATTTTTGCAAATACTTTTCCCATTTTTCTTTTTTTAAGATTAATTCATCTCTTTTTTGCTTATACTCTTCCATAAGATGACGGTAGTAGCCTGAACTAACCATAATTAGTTTCCTCTTTTCGCCATTTCTTCTTTTAATTTTATTTTAAAATTTTTCTCCTCTTCATCTGAAAAACCTAAAGCATATATTTGTTTTATTTGATCGTGATTAAATAAAGCAACTTCATCACTTGATAACATACCTTCTGGATATAAACATCCGCTATAATCAAATATTTTATCTTGATCATCATTTCCTGCTACACAAAAACCAGTTATCATCAATCTTTTTGCTCCATTATTTAATAACACTACACTACCTATCGGTAAATACTTTTCATTCATATATTTTCTCCTCCTAAAATCCATTTATTACTTTGCCTCAACATTATATTTGTTATATTGAAACACTTTACAATTACAATTCAAAACCTGACTAATATTTCTAGTTAAACTTTGAATTTCTCTATTAACAAGTTCTTGTTGCTTTTTATAATTATCATACCAAACTTTATCATCTATACCATTATTTTTATAGTCATATCTAAATCCTAATACTAAAGAATTACCTGGTGCAAAATAGTTTGCTTCTAAAGGTCCATAATTAACATTATATACTTTACCATTATCGTTTTTTTCAAAAATAACCTTTTTATAAGTATTTTCTATAAAATTTAAAAATACTTCATCTAAATCTTCTACATCATTAGTCATTTGATTTTTTAAATACTCCGTTTCTTCTTTAGTTAATCGATAAATATATAAATTATTTCTAAGATAATAAAAATCTAATTCAGAAGAACACAAAGTTTGATAAAAATCTTTTTGATCAAATTGAATAGACTTAAAATTTAAACCAGAATTCAATAAATCCATTTCAGAAGATTTTATTTTAGTTTTCATCTTTAAATATTTTAAAAACATCTTTGTATAATACGAATATAACAAATAATAAAAATTTCTCACATTTATAGACATCTCAAAAACATTTATTTCATCTCTACTATTATCACGAATACTAAAAAGATCATCATTAATATTTATCATTTTATACCTCCTACTTCAGAAATTGATATTTCAATTGGAGCATTTTTCAAATCGTCCCACGTCATATACATATTCTTTCCCCAACTAGAACAATATACCCCTTCACTATTTATTGTAGTAATATAAACGCTATGACCAGCACCAGAACCTTCTGTACCGCCCCAATTTTTAGTATCCGTTATTTTTCTATAACCATTATCAACATCATACATATTAACTTGATAATCTGCAGCTGGATTATCAAAATATGCCAAACTTATTAATTCATTATTTTGAATAGCATTTATCATTTTAGATTTTATATCTAACAATTCATTTTCTGATAATACTTTCACATCTTCATTTTTTTTACCATAATTACTCATAGTACTAATGACCGATTCCGTACTATATGATAAACTCTTATTTTTGGATTTCAAATAGTTACTAATATCCTTCTCAGCACTTTCTCTTCCATTTCTACCATTTTGTAAATAAACTTGTTGTTTAATATCAATATTACCATCTTTATCTCTTTGGCTTATACAAATTGAATCGCCCTTAGTTTCCAATATAGATGCTCGAGATGTATTTCCTTTAGTATTCATATATAAATACAAATCTGCTAATAATTCTGAAGTATTTAAACTTTTTCCTCCATAACCATCATCTAAATACATCGGAAATCCAAAATCTCGAGAAAAAGCCTCAGGTTTATCATAATATGCAGCCAATATCTCATTAGACATAGAAGCATAAGTACAAGCCCCTACACTGTCTATTGAATTTAAAAATTCTACAGAGTCCACATAACTTAATCCTTTTGCTCTTAATTTATCAATTAGATAACTCGACATTAATTTATTGTCATCTCTAAAAATATCCATTGTTACATGTTGGTCAACACCAAAATTACCACCAATAATACTATCTCGATTTTTATCAAGAAAATCATAATACTCTCTTGCTGATTCGTTAAGAATATGATTACCAAGTCCTTTATTAACGTACTCGGCTATCTTACCTTTATCTTCATAAACAAAGCCGATATAACCAAATTCTTTATTATAATAATCATCAATTCTTTCATTTGCCAAAAATTTATTTGCTAAAAATTCTTTATCTTCTTTACTAGATTTATTAAAAGCACTCACCAAATTAGTTTCCGTATATATAATCTTACCATTAACTTCGTAAGTATTTAAAGTTACTCCATTAAGCTCAACAGTCCCCTTAGGTTTCAAAATTAAACTTGATCCATCATCCCTAATATATCTAACACTTGCTTCATCATTAAATATAATTTTTTTTGCAGCAGCACTATCATATTTTAAATTAGAATATTCATTTATTTTTTGACCTAATCTTGTACTTTCATAAAAATTTTGCCTTTTACCCTGAACAAAGTTTTCACTCTCTGATTCTTTATATTTATCTAGTGCGTTAGAAAAAGTGTCTTTAGCATAATTATATACATTTTGCCATCTATTATCTCCAGTCCATGCATCATGTAACGCCCAAGTAGCACCAGCAACACTTAAAGCATTGGCTGCAACAAAGGAAGATCCTGCTAATTTAGCAACTTTTGAAACAGAATGTACGACTTTTTCAGTTAGTAAAGATGTTTTTGATATCGCAGACTCTCCTAAAACAAATGCAGTAGCTCCAGTTTGTTTAAAAGCATTTTTTAAATCTTCTGTACCTTTTCCGGAAAAAAGACTTTTAACTCCTTTTTTAAAAGCCGCCCCAGTCTGTGAAAACATGTTACTGATATCTTCTTTCCAACTGCTAACATAATTATCTGCATTTTTTTCTAATTTCTTTATCTCAGATTCTAATTTACTTTTCTTACTATAATATTCATTATAATTCATTGAATTTGTCATTAAAATATCTGCAGAATGATTTAATGATCCATCAGTATTAAAATAATTTAATCTACTTGGTTTATTTTTATCAAGTAATTCTAACTCTTTTTTTAAATCATTAAGTTTCTTCTGATTGTTTAAAGATTTATAAATATCCTTATATTCTTGAGGTAAATTACCAGATGAATTTAATTCATCCAAATGTTTTAATAAATATTTATCATAATCATCTTCACTAAAATCTGAAAATAATGCTCTTCCTAAATCTAATGATCCTAAATTAGCAAATTTACTAGAACTTGAATTATAATATGCTACAGCAAAATCATTATCTAAAGCACAAAGCATCTCTTTTGTAGAATTGATTTTTTCTAATACATTATTTAAATCCTTATTTATTCCTTTTGCATCATACACTACTTTTATTATGTCACTTGTAAACTCAAACTCCGGAGGAAAATCCAACAATTCATCCAGAAGAACTTTAATGCTTTCTATTTTATCTATAGAATTTTCAATAAGTGTTTGAGCATTATAAAATAACTCGGCATCTACTTTAAACATAAATTAACCTCAATTCTATCATATTTATAAAAATATTATACCATACCCAAAGAAAAAAAGAAGAACTTCTTCTTCTTTGAATACATCTTATAATTGAGATAAATTACTTACCGCAATTTCAAGATTTTCTTTTGCATCAGTTAAATACTTGTTATAAGTATCTGCATTACCTTCAAATTCATTAAAATTGCTAACAGCTTGTTCTCTATTTGCACCAGCAGTCCAATTAGATAATAAAGTATCTTTTTGAGATTGAAAATTATTTCTAAAAGTTACAAAGTCAGTACAAATTTGTACTAATTGATTATAATCACTTCTTGCTGATGGATCACAATAATATTCTGTAGTTTCTTCAGCAGCAGGAATACTTGCAGCATCTGGAGCATTATTAGGCAACATAGAACCAACACTACCAGCACCACCATTACTTCTTCTTACTTCTTGAATAGCAATTATTGCATTACCAGCAGCAGAAGTAACACCTTTTGCATCAGTAACAATAGCAATTAACGCATCATAAACTTTAATTAAATTATTAATATGTTTAGTTGCGTCGCTTCCTTTCCAGTGAACTTTTAAATTAGAAATATCACTTCCTAAAGAACTAATAATCTCTTCTCCACTAGTTTTAGCAAGAGTATTTAATTCTTCACATTGAGTATATCCTAAGTCCAAATTTTGTACATTAATATTCATGAATTTCCCTCCTAACATTTATCATAAATATTTGTAGACTTATAGCATCTACCATAATTTCATTATAATAAATTACCTCTTAACATGCAAAAAAAAGAGTAAAAATTTACACATTATTTACTCTTCTCCACTATTTTCATGTAACTAACTACACCATTTTCTACTATATAACCAAACTTTGTACCAATTTGTTCATAATAAGATTGTTCAAGTTTAGTAGGTTTTATTACATATTGTTCAGCAAAACCATCACCAATCCAAACACCACTAGTAGAATCAACTGTTTCTTTATACCAATCTTCATATTCACATTTCTTTAAACTACCAGCAGTATCTATAAAGATAAAATGAACTTTCATAATCGTTTTTGCTTTTTTCATAATATTCTTAAATAAGACTTTATCATCATCTTTAAGTCCATTTATAAAAGTTTCTAAACCTACTATAATACAAATAATCTCTTTAGCAGATGCAATTGATTTTTTATTAAATTTATTACTTTCCAAAACATCATAAACTTGATCAACATATTTAGAAATATTATTTAAAGTCCCACTATAATCTGAATTCATATAATTTATATTACTAAATACTACATTTTCAAATGCAAATTTAGCATCAAAAATAAACTTAGTACAACTATTTGCTAAACTAACTATCTCAATAAAATTATTAGCAAATGACATAATATCTTCAAAACTTCTAACTGATACTAAATAAGATACTCTTTCTGTTAAATTAATTTTAGCAACTCCTAAACTTTTTTTAATTATACCAACAGGGATATTATTAATTGCTACTTCATTTTTTACAACATCTCCAATTGTTACTTCCTGTGGTAACACTGGTATCTTTCTAGCTTTCATTTTATATTGCATAAATAATTTAACACAGTAAGTTTTTAAATTATCATATAATGAATCTTTTTTAAATGCATATGCAATTTGAAATTCTACAACTCTATCTAGTTTTATTAAACCTCTACCTATAGATTTACTAGGTAACATACCTCCAGTATTTCCTAATATATTTCTATAATCTAAAACATCATTTAATTGTAGTGTTAAGATATTTTTAAAGTTTTGACTTACCTTTGTTTTAACTCCATTAACGGAGGCACTAGTTAATACAAAATATATTCCATACTTATTACATTCTCTAGTTAATTCACTAACAACATCTAAATATTCTTCATATAAATCAGAAAATACTTCAAATGAGTTAAACACTATTACTAAATTAGGTAATACTTCATTTGTAGATTTAATATAATCCTCATAACTACCATTATAATTTAAAAATAGTTTTTTTCTCATTTTAATTTCACTTTTTAGCATTTTAAATAAATTTTCTATCTTCTCATCATCACCAGAATAAACAATATCTCCAACATGAGGTGCTGCATCAAAACTACTTAATACATGTGAACCAAAATCTGCAATATAAATATTAACTTCTTCTATACTGCAAGAAGAGATTAAAGAATAAATTAATGTAGTTAATAAATTTTCTTTACCACTTCCACTTGATCCATATATTATTGCATTCCCCTCTTTACTTAAAGGAATAGTTAATATATCTTGATGCTGTTTTGAAGGATCATCATACTCTCCAATAATTGGATTTAAAACAAATTTTTCATTTGTAAAGTTATACTTTTCTTTTAATTTATCTACATAAATAGTATTAGGAATTCTACTCAACCACAAAGGTTTTATTTTTAAATCTTCTTGCTTTGCACTTTCGATAATATAATTTAAAACATTTGGTAATTCTTCACCCTTATAAACATATTGAGTATTCTTTTTAGTAATATTTCCCTTTTTAACTATTCCCCCAACTTCATTTAAAAAATCTACATTAGAATCTACTACCGTTATCTTTTTATCACTTTCATAATATGGAACTCCAGCATATGCAGCTTGTCCTTTAGCAAAAAACTCATTATATCCAACTTGTAAATAAAATCTACCAGTTTCTTTTAACATAGCTGCATCTGGGCATTTAAGCATATCATTAGAATCACTCTTATCTTGTACCTTTAAACAAACTCTAAATTTAGAGTTTGACCATATCTGATCATCTACCACTCCACTTGGCTTTTGAGTTGCTAAAATTAAATGCACCCCTAAACTACGTCCTATTCTTGCAGTAGATATTAATTCATCCATAAACTCAGGCTGTTGAGCTTTTAACTCGGCAAATTCATCACTGACTATAAATAAATGACTCATTGGTTCTTCTACTTTACCAGCTCTATATAACTCTTGATACTTATAAATATCCATACTACTTTCATTAAGTTTCTCACGAGCACTCTTAAACATCGCTTGTCTTCTTTTTAACTCACTTTCGATACTAGCTAAACTTCTTTTTATTTCAACAATATCTAAGTTAGTAATAGTCCCCACAACATGAGGAAGTTTAATATTATTTTCTCTATCATCAAAAGTTAAAGCAAGTCCTCCACCTTTATAATCAATTAAAACAAATTGAACTTCTTCTGGACTATAATTTAAAGCCATTGACAAAATAAATGTTATTATCCATTCTGATTTACCTGAACCAGTCATACCTGCAACTAATCCATGAGGCCCATGAGCCTTTTCATGTAAATCAATTTTAAATAACTCTCCCTGTTCATCTATACCTACAGGTGCCTCTAAAGAATTTATAATATCATTATTTTTCCATCTATTAACTATATTTAATTGATTAACGTTACCAACATCATACATTTCTAAAAAACCATATGTTTTAGGTAAAATATATTTTCCACTGGCAATATCTAAATGAATATTACTAACACTTGTTATGTAATTTCTTAAAGGAAAATTAACTAAATCTGGTTTAAAACTAGTTTGACTACCTTCTTGCATTTTACTACTAAATATACCAGAAGAATATGGAGCCACATTAATAAACATAGAACATTCATTAGGAAGTTCATCAACCTTTTCTACATTTAAAATCATACTATAACCTAAATTAGTATTTGATTTTAATAAATCTTTAATAAAAAAATTATTTTTTATTAAACCAACATCATCAGTAAATATTAAATAATATGGAGTAAATAAAACATTATCATTATTAGTATCTAATCTATAATTATATTCTTCCTTCAAATAACTAGTAATTTTATTTATATCATCTTTATTACTAGCATAAAATCTTATTTGTTTATCATCATTCCAAACATGAGATAAATTTCTATATTTTTCCCAATAATTTTTATTTTTTTCATTAGTTAAAATTACTATCCTTAACATATCATAACCATGATATGCCATAATTTGTAACATCAAATTATCTATAAAACTATTAACAACTTTCTTTTCACCAATTAATCCAACCTTATTATTAGATCTAAAATTTAGAGTAATTGGTACGTCAATAATATCTTTAGATTCATTTACTAAATCACTTATAATATCCCTTAAATCATCTTCTTCCATAGTAAAATGCTCTTCAGGATACTTTATATCAATTTTAGGTTTTCTAGTTCCAATTCCCAACCTTAAATCCAAAAAATCAATCTGATCAATCTTTCTTTCAAATAAATTTCTTTGTTTATTCAAAATAATATTAGTTACATTTCCAAGAGGTAAATTATCCTCTATTAATACCTGTTTTTGATAATTAATCTCTTTAAATATTTCTTCTCTTTTTTGATCAATATATTTTTTATATTTTCTTCTTCTTTTTCTTTCCTTTTGTAATCTTTTCATTTTTACATAAAATTTTTGAACAATTGGAAACAAAATCATTGAAACAATCATACAAATACAAACTAGTAAAGAAGCTGCTTCATCTTTAAAAGTACTTTCTCCAGATATAACCTTTTGAAAACTAGTTAAACCACTTACCATACTCATCATAGCCATAGTAAGCATAGGAGCTATCGTAAAAACTAAAGGCATATCTTCTTCTTTTTCTTTTTGTGTTGGAGCATCTATTACGAAAGTTTTTTCTTTTATTTCTCTTTTAAATCTTGGAGGTCTTTGATAATAAGAATCTCTATCGATCAACTTCATATCTTTATCAATAACTTCACTATAATCCTTAATTACATTTTCTTTAACAATTCTTTTTTGTATTTTTACCGAATCATAAATAACTGGATATGTGTTTGAAACCAAAATTAAAGCCCCAAAATAATATATATAAACACCCGCTATAAAAATTACATCACCACTAGATAAGTACGTTTCTTCTATAACATCATTATTAACAAATAACTTATTACTAACATCAATATTTTTTAAAACAATTCCGTTATTCTGTTTATTTAATTCAATACTCAATTGTTTTTTAGCCATTAACTTATTATCAATTGAAATATCTAATCCTGATTGACTACCAATGATTAACTTATTAATTCTGTTATAATCAACAATTAAATTACTAAACTCTTCTATATCAGGTAAACAATATAAAATATAATTTTTTTTAGTCATTACATTAGTTATATAATGATATTCTAAAACATTTAAATTAACACTATCAACTAAATTAATATTACTTAATGCATCACTATTTGGATCATTTGATATTTTTACTTCAGTATTACTTTTTAAAACCCAATTATTTGAAAACGCTATAACATTAATTAGATTTTGATTATCACTATCAGTTACCCAATAATTTCCCGAAATATCTTTAGGTAATCTAATTATTTTTAATTTATTTTTCTCCTCTAAAACTATTCTCATATTATCACCTACAATAACGCTAATACACTACCATTTTCTATGTCAGTATCAATAATTAATAATTCATAATCATAAAACTTATTTTTAACAACATCTAATAAAGAAAGCTTATTATTTTCTGGAAAATAACCAGATATATCATTTAAACAATTATTAATTATTTGAATAACTTCTCCAACTGACTTGTTAACAGGAATAAATAAGTTATACCTTTCTCCTAAAGATGGAACAATTAAATCCACATTAACCTTATTCTCTTTCATAAAATTCCCCTTTTAAATACTTTTACTTTTACTAATATTATCTAAAAAAATTTCACTTAATTCTGTGCCATCTGCACTTTTAACATTATAATAATTTCTTAACATAGTAAGTAAACTATCATATTTTACATTCTTTATTAATTCTCTTCTTTCATTATTTTGATTTGTAATATACTTAACTTCACCATATTTTATATATTCTTTTAAAGCTAAATCAGCTTGTTCTTTGCCATACTTATTTTTAGTACCATTATAAGCATTAATTAAATATAAAGTAGGATCTAAAATCCAATGAACAAAACTAATTGTATCATAATATCCATAATAATCCATTAGTCTACTAACATCATCCTTGCTTATTTTACTAAGTAAATTATCTGGATCCAAAAGTCCCCTTGAATCACCATTTATTAAATACCTTGTAAAAGCATCATAACACATTTTTTCACCATAAATTTTACTAGTATTAGCAAGTATTTCTCTTAAAATAGTTTCTTTTTCAAAATTAAAACCTTGAACAATATTTTTAAAATCATTAAAAGACATATTCTTTCCACTAATAATAATGCTTTGTAAAGTATAAATTTCTTGTAACTCTGGTTCACTATTATTTTTTAAATATTCTAAAAAAGTATTAAAACCTTTAAGACTTAAATCATTTAATTTATTTTTACTTTTTAAAAAACAAATAAAATTTGCAAGTGCCTTACATAATTCAAAATTATAAGAATAACTATTATCTTTAGCAACACCAACTCCACCAACATTTACAACAAATGGATTAACTTTCAAAAGCCCACTCATTATATAAGAATCACTATGTACATAATTTATAATATCATAAGCATCCTTCATATTTGATACTCTAACAACTACATTATCATTTCTAATTTTTTTACCAATTTTAGAAGCATGAATAAAACCTCTACTTCTAATATAATCAAATAATCTATTTGCTCCTTCATATAAATGTTTTTTATCTAAAGGAATATACAATTTAATAGCTTCTTCTGGAACAACATCCATTTTTTTAAATTGACAAAAATAAGGATAATCTGAACTTACAAAAGTATTTATTCCCTGCATATTATAATTTCTTTTAACCCACTTAGAAAATAAATGCTCTTGATTAGAAAAAGCCTCATCCCTAGGAAGATCATAACCTACTAATTGAGTATAAATAAAATAATCTAAATCGGCATTTATTATTTGTGGATTATAATTCAGACATTCTTTTATATACTCTAAAAACTCATTCATTGTTTATTACCTCAGTTAAGACAACAGTATCATCAAGATTTACTAAATCACTATTATCTTCTATTTCATCACTAGTAATTGTAGGATAAATTATAATATCCTTTTCTGTTTTCTTTTTCTCATCCATAACTTATCCAAGCCACCTATCTTAATACTAATTATATAACAAATCCACAACTAAAAAAAGACTAAATTAATTAGTCAAAAATATTTTTAATACTCTATTTCAAATTTACTAGAAGGTACTTGAGTATCAACAGAAATAATTTTATAATCACTTCCTATTTGAAGATTTTCTAAATTAATATAATCAATCTTCTCTTCTTTTAATTCATAAATAATATTAACATTACTCATTTTATTTATATAATTATCCTTTTCACTTTCTAAAACATCAACAAAATAATAATAAGTTGAAGAACTAACTAATAATCTAGAAAAATCAGCTCCACCAGGAAAAGTATCAAACCTTGCAACTTTATTTGACATTCCAAGAATACTGTCAGACTTTAAATCATCAATTTTTTTAAATAAATATAATCCATTATTATAAGAATAAAAAACAAAATCAACGACTGCATTTCCTACTTTTCTAACTACTTTTTGTTCCTTAAAATCTATATAATCTGCTACATTTCCAACTTTCCGTAAAGGCTCATTTAAATAAATATTAGTTTTTAATGTTGATTCAACATAAGAAACATAATCAGTTGCTTCACTTCCCCATTCAACTTGGACATTTTTCAAAGTTAAAGTAGACGCTTCTAGAGGTAAGTTCCATACCAATAATAGATAACCGGTAAAAGGTGCTGTAACCGTAATTTTTCTATCTGGACTTGATACAGTACTATCTAAAATAACAGAAGTATTATAAACAGAACTTGTTGTTGTAACAAATTTATATCTTAAACCAGCCGCAGCAAAATCACTAATTAAATCATAAGAAATTGTGTACGTTTCTCCTCTGTTAACAGGTACATAATTCCAAAACCACTTTGTTCCAGTCTGAGAAGGAGTATCTATTTTTATTTCACTACCATCGATAGTAATATTATCATTTCCATATCTTTTATACATTTTATTTAAATCAAATAAATTTTTTCCACTTATTTTAATAGGTATTTTATAACCGTATGGCTCATACTCTTTATATTCTTCATTCTTGCAAATAATAGGTTTAAATATCACATTATCCACCGTAATTGATGATGCTGTTGAGTCATTTATTCTTATTTCTAAACCGGTTACTTCTTCATTTTCTGCTAATATAAAAGTTTTATTAACTGCGTTTGAGGAATGATACCTTACTGTATTAGTAGACGTATTCTTAATTATTAAGAACAGATAATATCGTCTATTTTTTTCATCTAAATCTTGACCACAACTTGTATAATAGGTTACACCTTTTTCTAATGAGGGAACTTCAAAACTATATGCTGATAAAGTATCTATTAACGTACCATTTGCAGTAAAAGAACCATCGTTATTATTGGTATATGTTATTCCTTTATTAGTCGTGCTTGATAAATTATGATAATCAATCAAATTAACAGTCCTATCTCCTACACTTTCTATTTCTACTGGACTATCTGGTGCTGGAGTTGCATTTTGTACACTATTTCCATATATTCTATAGTTTTCTAAAGTATTTCCATTTCCTAAGAATGTTACACTATTTCCACTTGTTTTATTCTCTTTTTTATTATCGATATTTACTCTAAAACTTAGTGTTTTATTCATATCTACATTTTGA
>CAKOLD010000019.1 GCA_934096015.1 uncultured Bacilli bacterium | reverse complement strand
AACATTAGGATGTGAAGTATGAAAAATAAACATATAATAATATCAGGAATAGCTTTATTTTTAATAACAATATTATTGTTTGGCCTTACTTATGCTTATTATAAGACTAGAATAGTTGATAATAGTAAAGATAAAAGCGTAAGTGTTGTAAGTAAAAATCTAAAAATTACTTATAGTGATGGAAATGGAGTAATAGAAGGCACGGAAATAGAACCAGGATATTCAGCAACTAAAACATTCACAGTAGAGAATACAGGAGATGAGGCATTAAAATATAGTATTAAATTAGATAATATAACAAATACCTTCTCTAGAACAAAGGATTGGACTTATGTTTTAAAAAAAGAAGATGTTGAAGTAAGTAGTGGAGTTTTACCAGTAACTGAAACATATATAGTGAATTCTACAAGTATAGATTCTAAAAAAACAGATACCTATAGTTTAACGGTAACTTATGCTAATCTGACTGACGTAGATCAATCGGCTGATATGGGTAAATTCATAAGTATAAGAGTAAATATAGATGAAGCAGTAGAAACTGTATTTGAAAATGCCAGTAAAGAGACTTTATTAAAAGCCATTGGTAGCGATAATTTAATTAGTAAAACATTAACGACACCAGCAGTTACATCAAGTAGTGAAAATGAGGCAGTACTAGCAAGTACGGAAGATGATTATGGTGACTCATATTATTTTAGAGGAGCAGTTAATAATAACTTCGTAAATTTTTCAGGAATGTGCTGGAGAGTTGTTAGAATTCAAGGAGATGGAAGTATTAAAATAACTCTTGCAGATAGAGATCATGAATGTAATTCTAGTGATTATAGTACATCTTTAGTGGATTCAGCTTTTGTATCAACAGATACATTTAATTATAAGTTAGCAGCATCGAAAACTTCGGATGATTTAAAATATGAAACAAGTGATTTAAAAACTGTTTTAGAAGCTTGGTTAAATGGAGGAGATTATGCTGTAGGAGGTAAGACAGGTACATTTGAAAAGAAAATAGATGATACTAAATTAGTTGAAGCAGAATGGTGTAACGATATGTCCATATCAAGTAAAACGTATTATGATGAAAATCATAAGGAAACAGTAGATGCTTCAAAAGCATTATATACAGATTATAACTATGGATTTTCTGATAGAATAATGAGTCAAAAATTTTTAATGTTAAAGTGCAATATGATAGGCCTTGATGAAACTAAAGCGGTGACAATAAAATCAAAAATAGGATTATTAACATCAGATGAAATTGCTTATGCTGGAGGAAGTTATGAAGGTGGTAATTGGACTTATTATTTAAAGGATAATGCAAATCAATTATATTGGACTATGTCACCGTCTCATTGGAACACTTATGGTAGTGCACGTGTTTGGGATGTGGATGGAGCTGGCAAAATGCGTTATAGCGGTGTGAACTATTTACGTTTAGTACGTCCAGCATTAGTGTTACGATCTGATGTAGAAATAACCAGTGGAAATGGAACTCAAACAAATCCATATGTGGTAAGATAATTTTAGGAAAACTTTTGATTTTGATAATAAAAAATAATAAAGCTAAAATTAAAGTTTTATTATTTTTTTATTTGGTAGAAACTGTCGAAATTTAATATGCATTATATATATATGTATCTAAGAAGGAGTTTTTTTAACCCTTGACAGGGGGGGGGGGTTAAATGTATAATAATGATTAGTATAGGGTTCTCCGTCTACTTATAAAATTAGACAAAATATTCTATATTAATGTAGTAGTATAACTTTAGGATGTGAAGTATGAAAAAGAAACATATAATAATATCAGGAATAGCTTTATTTTTAATAACAATATTGTTATTAGGATTAACATACGCTTATTATAAAACAAAAGTAATTGGCAATACTAATGAAAAAACTATAAGTTCAGTAGGTAAGAAATTAGAAGTAACATACACAGATGGAAATGGAGTAATAAAACCAACAGGAAAAATAGAACCAGGATATACAGTTACTAAAACATTTAGTGTAAAAAATACCGGAGATGATACTGCAACATATAGTATTAAGTTAGATAATATAACAAATACCTTCTCAAGAGCAGAGGATTGGACATATGTATTAAAAGAAGGAAATACAGAACTAAGTACAGGGATTATACCAACCTATGAAACAACCTTATTAGATAGTATAGAAATAGAAAGTGGTGCAACAAAGAGTTATAGTTTAGTAGTAACATATGCTAATCTATCAGATGTAGATCAAAGTATAGATATGGGAGCTACATTAAGTATAAGAGTAAATATAGGAGATGAAGTAAAAAACAGTGTAACATTTATAGGGAATGGAAATGCTTTAGAAAACTACAGAATATATGGAAATAGTATCCAAAGGGGAATACCAACACCAGATAATCCAGTTGAGATAGAAAGTGTAGGAGATAAGACTAAAAATTTATTTGATCCTAATATTTTAATAGAACAAGGTTGGACAAAAGAAGAAGATGGTAGTTATTATATTGAAAATAATAGAACAATTTATAAAAAGAAACTGTGGAAAAATACAGAAGGATACACTGGCCAAATAAGAGTAAATTATAAAGTGAAATACTTAAAAGGTTATGAAGAAAGTATTGCACCAGGCTCAATCATTAGAATAGTTTACACAGATGGTACACTAAAATCAGTAGCATTTATTTCTGGTAAATGGTCGAAAGAATGGCAAGATGTTAATTGGAATACGATTAGTGATGCAGATAAAATTGTAGAATATATAGATTGGATTTACGGAACTGGGGACAACAGTACATGGGTAAAAGATATAATGATAACTAAAGATGTTGAATCTGATGAATATGAGCCATATGGTTATAAAATACCAGTAACTGTAAGTGGTAAAAACTTGTTAAATTCAAGTGTTACTGAGAAAACATTAAATGGGGTTACTTTAAAAAATGAAAATGGTAAAATTACATTGAATGGGACATGTACAGAATCAGCGAATTTTGAAATGAATTATATTAATTTACCAGAAGGGACGTATACCTTGAAAGCGAATGCCAGTGGTGTTCCTGTTAATAATATTTATGCTTTTGTTCAACTTTGGGATGCAAAAAACGAGCAACAATTTTGGATATCAAATGATCTTGCTTTACGCTCTACAACTCGAACAGTAAAGATTAGTGCAAAGTTCTTATATCGAATTAGGATTGAAAAAGGAGTTACTTACGACAATTTAACTCTTTCTCCTCAATTAGAAAGTGGTAATACAGCAACAGAATATGAACCATACGTTGAACCAATTACAACTAATATCTATTTAGATGAACCTTTAAGAAAAATAGGTAATTATGCTGATTATATAGATTTTAAAGAAAAAAAGGTTGTAAGGTATATATTTAAACATGTTTTAACTGGTGATGAACTTGTACAGAAAATCGGTAAGGATTATGATTGGTCTGATAATTCTTATTTTATATTTTATGATGATACATTGTTTAAAGGGGGACTTTGTAATTATTATTTAGTAACTAGTAATAAATATTATGATAAAGGATTATATTTAAATAGTTCTGCATTAGCTATTTTTAAAGATAGTAGTGTTTCTTCAGCTGAAGAATTAAATACATTTTTTAAAGAAAAGTATACTTTAAATAATCCAGTAACCTTTATAGTTCCAATGCTATATAGAGATAGTAAAAAAGTTAAAATGACTACTGAAGAAGTTCTACTTCCTAGTATTAATACACTAAATGGTTTTAACACATTAAAAGTCGATACCAATCTAAAGGCATCAGATATCCAAGTTAATAATTAAGATACTTGGTATCTTTTTTTTAAAGTTACATAGTATTTACTGGTGATGCATGTGCAAAAAAAATATATTAAAAATTTATTTACTAGGGTACTTGTTGCAATTATATTATTTTTAGTTTCTAGTATTTTTATTAATTTTAGTGATAAAAATTTATTGTTGTTTAAAAAATATTTATATAATCAGACATTTGATTTTGCATATATAAATAAATTTTATAATAAATATTTAGGTGGAGTTTTACCTAAAACTAAACTTAGAGATGAAACTGTTTCTAGTGATCACGTTCTTTATAAAGAAATAAATAAATATTATGATGGTGTTAAATTAAAAATGAATAATCAAGAAAATATAAAGGTTTTACAAAGCGGAATTGTTGTATTTATTGGAGAAAAGGAAAATTATGGGAATACAGTAATTATACAAGGAAGTGATTCTGTTGATTATTGGTATTCTAATTTAGAAAATATTGGAGTTAAATTATATGACTATGTTGAAAAAGATAATATTATAGGGACAATTAAAGATGAATATTTATATATGGTATTTTCTAAGAATGGGGAGTTTTTAAATTACGAAGAATTTATTCAAGGTTAATTTACTTACTTATTTTTTATTATTATCTTTTTTATTGTGTGGTTATTTTAATTATTTAGTTATTATAATATTCATATTGTTTTTTCATGATGTAGGTCATATTTTTATTATTAAAATATTAAAATATAAAATTAATAAGATTGAAATTTATCCTTTTGGGGGAATAATTAAAACTAATATAGGATTAAATAGTAAGTCTAGAGATATCTTTTTAATTAGTATTGCTGGTATTATTATGCAATTAGTTTTATTTTTAATATCTTATATTTTATTTA
The DNA here is from genome assembly GCA_934096015.1 of uncultured Bacilli bacterium. Lineage (GTDB taxonomy): Bacteria > Bacillota_I > Bacilli_A > RF39 > UBA660 > CAKOLD01. The sequence goes on along the minus strand of CAKOLD010000019.1, from coordinate 11,609 downwards.
AATTAGGATTTATAAGTTTATTAAGCTATAATATATTTAATAAATACAACTTATTAATATTGTTATTTAATTTGTTGCCAATATATCCTTTGGATGGTTCTAAAATGCTTAGTAGTTTGTTAGAGTATTTTTTGAGTTTTAAATTGACTATATTATTAAGTTATTTAATTTCTTTAATATTTATAGTTATATTAATATTTTATAATTATATTTATTCTTTAAATAATTATTTAATTATAGGTTTTTTATTATTTAAAATAATTGAATTTATTAAAGGTTATAAATTTATATTAAATAAGTTTTATTTAGAAAGATTATATGATAATTTTGAATATAATAAAGTTAAATATATTAAGAATATTAATAATTTAAGAAAAAATTATTATAATTTTATTAATAATGAGAGTGAAAAAAAGTTGTTGGCTAGATTATATATGAATGTTTCTTGACATTAATTTATTTATTTGGTAATATACTTTTGTTTGTAAGTTTTCTTATGAACCGCACTAAAGAGGTTTAAGTTGGTTTATCTACACCTTAAGGGCGAGTCTTCAAAAATATTTAAAGGAGGGAAATCATGAAAGCTATATTCGTTACAGGTGGAAAACAATATTATGTTGCTGAAGGAGATACTTTATATGTTGAAAAACTTGATAAAGAAGTAGGAAGCGACGTAGAATTCACTGAATGTTTAATGGTTGGAGAAAAAACTGGAACACCTTATGTAGATGGTGGTAAAGTTGTTTGTACTGTAGAAAAACACGGTAAAAATAAAAAGATAGTTGTATTTAAATACAAACCAAAGAAAAAATATCGTAAAACTCAAGGTCATAGACAACCATATACTAAATTAGTAGTTAAAAAGATAGTTGGATAATAATGATTAGAATTGTAAAAAAAGATAATATAGTAAGTATAACGGGTCATGCCATGTATGATAAGTACGGTCATGATATTGTTTGTGCAAGTGTTAGTAGTATTCTTTATACTACGGTTAATGCTTTGCTTGCTTTAGATAAAGAATCTATTAAATATGTAGATAATGATAAAACAATTCAAATTGAAAATATAAAAAAAGATTATTATACTAATACTTTGATTGATAATATGATGAATTTATTTAGAGATTTAAGTATTGATTATCCAAAAAATATAAAAATTGAGAGTGAGGAATAGAAATGTTATTTATAAAATTAGACATTCAACGTTTTGCTCATAAAAAAGGACAATCTTCAACTCAAAATGGACGTGATTCAGAAGGACGTAGATTAGGTGCTAAAAGAGCTGATGGACAAACTGTTAATGCTGGTACTATAATATATCGTCAAAGAGGTACTAAGATTTATCCAGGAAAAAATGTTGGAATGGGAAAAGATCATACACTTTATGCTTTAATATCAGGTGTTGTAAAATTTGAACGTCTTGGTAGAGATAAGAAAAAAGTTAGTGTTTATGAAGTAGAAGCTTAATGTTGTTTAAGCTTTTTTTATGTGCTAATATTAGTAGAGTGATGATGTATGAAGCAAATAGATAAACTATATAATAAATATATTGTTGATAAAGGGATATATAATAATATAGATGTTATGGAAAATACTTTAGAAAGTTTTGATAAAGCTTTAAAAAAGAATTTAAATATTAGATTTGAAGTTAATTATTTAAAAGATGATTCGTTGATAACATTTTCTAGTGAATCATTAGAAAAAATATTTAATTTAAAAGATGATATTGAAGATTATTCATATCAAGATTTTCTCTATATTTCTAAATATCATATTCCTAAGTTTGAAGAAGTTATGAGTATGACTAATAATACTATTATAGTTTATATTAAGGAGTACTCAAGTAAAATATTAAAACTAGTTGAAAAAAAATTAGAATTTTATAAAGATAGAATTATTATAGAAAGTTTAAGTATTAAAGTTTTAAAATATTTTAAGAAAAAAGAATATTGTGTTTCTTTATTAATTAATAATAAGAATAAGAGGTATTTAAATACATTTTTTATACCTGATGTTTATGATTTAGAAATAGGGTTATTTGATGATAAGTTTATTCGTATGTTTAAAGAAAATTTTTATATTATGGGTTATTTCGTAAAAAACAATCAAGAATTAATGCGTTATAAGGATGTTTATAATAATCTAATTTTAGAAGTTCATTAATACTAATTTTAGTATTTTTTTATTGTTGAAATGGTTTAAAAAATACATTATAATTATATAAGATAGGATGATATGATGAAGATTTTGGTGGTTGGTAAACCAATGTATAATTATTATTTACCTTTAGTTGATTTTCCTCAGGATAAAGATGTTTATAATATTGATAAAGCTATAGAGAGTATTTATGGTGAGGCAAATGTGGCTGCATATATGTTAGGAAGTTATGGATTAGACGTAAGCTATACAGGCATTATTGGTAATGATGAAGCTGGTAGTAAGTTTAAAAAAGTATTAGAAAGTAAAAATATTGATACAAAGTTTATGGAAGTTGACTATGAGTCTAATACTGATATAGTTTATTCAATTATTAAAACAGAAAAAAGTGGTTTTGCTAAAATAAAAGTTAATAATATGAAGAAAGATTTAAATAAATTTAAATATGATTTTACTCCAGATTATATTGTTATTGATGATAAGGATTTTGGGGGAACAAATGCTGCTTTAAATAATTATCCTAATGTGCCAACAATATTTTATGGAGATAAACCAACTAAGGATGCTGTAAATATGGCAAAAAGATCCGATTATGTTGTGTGTAATATAAATTTTGCTAGTAAGATTACGGGATTAGAAATAGTTTTAAATAAACCTAAAACAATAGTAGCTTTATATCAAAAATTAGTTGATTTATATCAGGGTAATTGGGTAGTGACATTGGATAAACATGGGGTTATTTACTGTGATGATATGCAAGTTAAAATGATTCCTGGTATTCTTACAACTGTTGTTGATAGTGAAAAAGCTGCTGGTATATTTTTTGGAACTTTTGCTTATTCTATTATTAATAATTTTGGTATAGAAGAAAGTGTTAGATTAGCAAATATGAATGCTAGTAAATCATTAGATGTAATTGGAACTACTACTGGTTTTATGGAACTTGGTGATTTGTTAAGTAATAGAAAAGTTAAAGAACCAACGAATACAGTACAAAATGTACAAGTTCAAAATAATCAAATTAATGGGCAAATTAATCAAAATAATGTACAAACTATTAATGTGAATAATCAGGTTAATACTGTTAGGGAAGTTAATAATGTAAATACAATTAATAATGTTAGCAATATGAATAATGCAAATACTCCAGTTGTTACTTCTTCAAATAATATTGAATCTTTAGAGGTTAACAATAGTAATAATGTACAATGATATTTTTTTAAATATTTTACCTAGTTTGGATTTACACGGTGATACAAGTGATATGATAGAGGTTCTTATTAGAGAATTTTTAAATGATAATTATAAATTAAAAAATTTTAAAGTTGTAATTGTTCATGGTAAGGGTGAGGGTATATTAAAGCGAAAAACTCACGAAATATTAAGCCGTGATAAAAGAGTTGTAAAATATTATTTGGATGGTTTTAATACTGGATGTACTATCGTTGAAATGAATTAGTAAATGTGTTAAAATACTTTTTAAAAAAGAGGTGAAATTATGTTTGTTGATGAGGTTACTATAAAACTTAGTGCAGGAAAAGGTGGGGATGGCTGTACCTCTTTTAGACGTGAAAAGTTTGTAGAAATGGGTGGCCCTAATGGTGGAAATGGAGGCCGTGGAGCCAATATTATTTTTAAAACAGAATCTGGATTAAAGACATTAATTGATTTAAAAATGATGAAACATGTTAAAGGAGAAAAAGGCGTTAATGGTAAAGGAAGCGACAGAAATGGTGCTAATGCTGAAGATGTAATTATTAAGGTTCCTTTAGGTACTACTATTATAGATAATGAAACTGGCCTTGTTATTGCTGATTTGATTAATGTTGATGATGAAGTTATTGTTGCTAAAGGTGGTCGTGGTGGCCGTGGTAATAGAGCTTTTGCAACTCATGAAAATCCTGCTCCTAAAATGAGTGAATTAGGTGAACCTGGTGAAGAAAAAGTTGTGAAGTGTGAACTTAAAGTTTTGGCTGATGTTGGATTAGTTGGTTTACCTAGTGTTGGAAAGAGTACAATACTAAGTATGATAAGTAATTCTAAGCCAAAGATCGGAGCATATCATTTTACAACGTTATCTCCTAATTTAGGAGTTGTAAAAGTTAATGATAGTACGTTTGTAATGGCTGATTTACCAGGATTGATTGAAGGTGCTAGTGAGGGAATTGGTTTAGGGCATAAATTTTTAAGACATGCTATGCGTACTAAGGTGATTGCTCATGTTTTAGACATGGGAGCTAGTGAAGGAAGAGATCCTATTGAAGACTTTGAACAAATAAATAAAGAAATTGAATTATATAGTGAAAAGCTTGCTACTAAGCCAAGTATTATTATTGCTAATAAGATGGATATTGCTGGAGCTTCAGAGAACCTGAAAAGATTTAAAGAAAAATATCCTGATAAGGAAGTTTTTGAAATTAGTGCTATTAGTAATGAAGGCTTTGGTCCATTACTTTCAAAACTTGCAGAAATTGTTAAAAACACTGCTGATATGCCTTTATATAATGAAAATGAATATAGCCATGTCCTTTATAAATATGAAAATGAAACGCCTTACACAATTAAAAATGATAATGGTGTTTGGGTCATAAGCGGAAGAGAAATTGAAAAAGCGTTTTCAATGACTCGTTTTAGTGAAGATGAATCAGTTTTAAGATTTGGAAGAATATTAAAAGCTATGGGAATAGAAGAATCTTTAGAAAAAATGGGTGCTAAAAGGGGCGATGAAGTTCAAATAATGGATTATATATTTGAATTTAAAGATTAGCTGAAACTACACAGAAATGTGTAGTTTTTTAGTATTTCAATTTGATTTTTTTGTTGTTTGATTCGATTATACCATCTTCTTTTAAATTCTTAATTTCTCGCATCATTGCTGATCTATCTACTGATAAATAACCTGCTAAATCAGTGTAATTAAATGGTAAATATATAGTTTTGGAATTATTTTTTTTAGATAGTGTTGTAAAGTAGCTTAAAAGTTTATCTCTTGTTGTTTTGTTAGTAAGAATTTCTATTCTTTCGTTGTTATTGGATATTTTACTAGATAGAATTTCTAAAAGATTTTTTAAAAATTGATTGTAGTTTTGACTTAGTTCTTGGTTATTTAAAATGCTTTTAAAATCAATTAAAATAATTTTAGAATCTTCTTTAGTTACAATTTCGTATTCGTTAGTATTTATTCCGGAAATAATGGTTCCAAAAATACTTCCTGGATAAAGATCATCAATTATTGTTTGATTTCCATTATAATCTAATTTGGAAATTTGTAAATAACCGTCAACTACAATACCTATTAAATTATCTTGTTTATTGTTGTCTAATATAGAAATATTTTTTTTATAAATCACGGTATTTCCTTCTAATGTTTGAAGGATTTTTTTAGTATTTTTTTCATTAATATTAAAAAATAATTCATTCATAATTATCACTAAAATAAATTTTAACATTTTTTTTTAATAGTTGCAAATGCAACAATAATAAAATCAATCCTGAGGTATAATTAATTTATCGTAGGGAGGATAAAAGTAGTATGAAAGTAATTAAAAGAGACGGACATATGGTAGAATATTGTCCAGAAAAAATTGAAATTGCTATAGAAAAAGCAAATAAAGAAGTTGATGAAGAAGAACAAGCTAGTAGTGTTCAAATAAGAAATATAATAAAATATATTGAAAAATTAGGTAAAAAAAGAATATTAGTGGAAGACATTCAAGATATTATTGAAATGAAATTAATGGCTATTGGGAAATATGCTCTTGCTAAAAAATATATAACTTATCGTTATACAAGAGAACTTGTTAGAAAAAGCAACACAACTGATTTAGCTATTAAAGAATTGATTGATGGTGAAAGTGAGTATTGGAATACTGAAAATTCTAATAAAAATGCCAAAATTGTAACTACTCAAAGAGATTATCTTGCTGGTATTACTAGTACTGATATTACAAGAAGATTTTTACTTCCAGAAGATATAGTGACTGCTCATGATGAGGGAATAATTCATTTTCATGATGCTGATTATTTTGCACAAAATGCTTTGCATAATTGTGATTTAATTAATTTAGATGATATGTTACAAAATGGAACAAATATAAATGGAGTTATGATTGAAAAACCTCATAGATTTTTGACAGCTATGACTATTGCAACTCAATTAATTACTGCTGTAAATTCAAGCCAATATGGAGGATGTACAGTAACTTTAACTCATTTAGCACCTTTTGTTAGAAGTAGTCAAAAATATTATGAAGAAAAGTATAAGAAACGTAAATTAACTAAAGCTCAACAAGAACAATTTGCTAAAGAAGATTTACTTAAAGAGATTGTTGATGGGGTTCAAACTTTCCAATATCAAATAAATTCTATGACTACAACGAATGGTCAAGCTCCTTTTTTGAGCGTATGTATGTATTTAGGAGAAACTGATGAATACAAAGACGAACTTGCTTTAATAATTGAAGAAGTTTTAAAACAGAGAATAGAGGGAATGAAAAATGAAATGGGTCAATATATAACTCCAGCGTTTCCTAAATTACTTTATGTTTTAGAAGAAGATAATATAAAACCAGGAAGTAAATATTATTACTTAACAGAATTGGCAGCAAAATGTACTGCTAAGAGATTAGTTCCTGATTATATAAGTGAAAAAATAATGAAAGAATTAAAGATTGATAAAAATGGTAATGGTCAATGTTATCCTTGTATGGGATGCCGTTCATTTTTAACTCCTTATGTTACGGAAGATGGTAAACCTAAGTATTATGGTAGATTTAATCAAGGCGTTGTAACAATTAATTTAGTGGATGCTGCTTTAAGTAGTGATAAAGATATGGATGATTTCTTTAAGATATTAGATGAAAGATTGGAATTATGTCATAGAGCATTGCAAATTAGACATAAGAGATTAAGCAGAGTCACAAGTGATGTTGCGCCTATTTTGTGGCAACATGGAGCTTTAGCAAGGCTAGATAAGGGTGAAAGTATTCATGATTTATTACATAATGGATATTCAACTCTTTCTCTTGGATATGCTGGATTGTATGAATGTGTTAAGTATATGACGGGACATAGTCATACTGACAATGGTATTGGTAAAGAATTTGGATTAAGAGTTATGCAAAAGCTAAATGATAAGTGTAATGAGTGGAAAGAAATAGAAAAAATAGATTATAGTGTTTATGGAACCCCAATTGAATCAACTACATATAAGTTTGCTAAATGTTTAAGAGATAGATTTGGAGTTATAAAAGGAATTACCGACAGAGATTATATTACAAATTCTTATCATGTGCCGGTATTTGAAGAAATTGATGCTTTTACTAAGCTTAAATTAGAAAGTGAATTTCAAAAGTTATCTCCAGGTGGGGCAATTTCTTATGTTGAAACGCCTAATTTAACAAATAATTTAGATGCAGTTATGGAAGTTATTCAATTTATATATGATAATATTATGTATGCTGAACTTAATACAAAAAGCGATTATTGTCAAGAATGTGGTTATGAGGGAGAAATTTTAATTGATGATAATCTTGAATGGTATTGCCCTAATTGTGGTAATAGAGACCATGATAAATTAAATGTTGCACGTAGAACTTGTGGTTATATTGGAACGAATTTTTGGAATAAAGGTAGAACTCAAGAAATAAAAGAGAGAGTAATTCATCTTGATAATAAAGATGCAGAGGAATAGTATGAGATATAATAAAATTAGAAAAATGGATATTTCTAATGGACCAGGAGTTAGAGTTTCTATATTTATGCAAGGGTGTACATTTAATTGTAAAAATTGTTTTAATCCAGAAACTCATGATTTTAATGGGGGTTTAGAATTTACAGAGAAGATTATTCAAAAAATTTTGAGCTTAGCGGATCATGAATATATTGCAGGTTTATCTATTCTTGGTGGTGAACCTATGCATCCTAATAATATTGATGGAACAATGATGCTTGCAAAGGCTTTTAAAGAAAGATATCCTAAAAAAAATATATGGGTGTGGACTGGTTTTCTTTTTGACAAAGGTTTAGAAAATCAAGAAGTTTTAAAATATATTGATGTTTTGATTGATGGAGTTTATAAAGATGAACTATACAACCCTATGTTAAAATGGCGTGGTTCAGAGAATCAAAGGGTTATTGATGTAAAAAAATCATTAAAAGCAAAAAAAGTATGTTTATATGAAGAAGGAGAAGAAGTATGTCAGAGTTAAAAATAGAAAAAATGAGAGAGAATGCTGTAGTTCCTACTTATGGAACAGATGATGCAGCGGGAATGGATTTGTATGCAGCTATTTCAGAAAAAATAGTTTTAAATCCTAATGAAACTAAATTGATTCCTACAGGTATTAAGATGGCTATTCCAAAAGGGTATGGAGGATTTATATATGCTAGAAGCGGTCTTGCTACTAAAAAAGGGTTAGCTCCTGCTAACAAAGTTGGTGTAGTTGATGCTGATTATAGGGGTGAAGTAATGGTTGCTTTATATAATCATTCTACAGAAATTCAAGAAATTGATGTAAAAGAAAGAATAGCTCAAATGGTCATAGCACCATATCTTAAAGTTGATTTTAAAGTTGTTGATAAGATAGATGAAGATACTGTAAGAGGTAGTAAAGGGTTTGGCTCAACAGGAACTAAATAAATTTTTATTGAAAATTACTTTCTTATTAGTTATAATTTTAACTACAGGGAGGTAGTCATTATGGGTAAAGAAGAGTTATTAAAAAATAATTTAAATTTATCTAATGATGACTATCTTTTTTTAATAGAAAAAATTAATGGTGGAGAAAAAGATTGCATAAAAAAATTTTTGCTTGGTAAATATAAAGTTTTAGGATCTAAAAATTTTATATTAAATTACCTTAATAAATTTGATACTTCTTTAAATAAATTACTAGCGTTAGGAGATTTATTTGTCTTACTCAATATAGAGTTAAATATTTCTGATATAGAAGATTTAATAAATAAAAATAAATTATTATTTTCAGTAATTTGTGAGGTAATTAAAGAGAATGAAAGTAGTATTATTTCTGGAAGTTTTTATGATAAATATGATAATTTTATATTGGAAGATTTAATAGATGTTTATTGTGATATAAATAAATTGAATATTTTAAATAATTATGAAATTGATGATAAAGATTTGTTAAAAATTGATGGAGATAAAAGATTTTTTCAAGAAATTAAAAAATATAAAGTATTATCTATAAATGAAACAAGAGAACTTATTAAAAAGTCTCAAGATGGTGATAAAGCTGCTAAAGATAAATTAATAGAGCATAATTTAAGATTAGTTTTAAAGTGTGCTTTTAGATACAAGGGACGAATTCACGATTTTACTGTAACAGATTTGTTTGGTGAAGGTGTTTTTGGATTAATATATGCTATTGATAATTTTGATCTTGCAAAAAATACTTCGTTTACAACGTATGCTTATTTTTGGATTAGACAAAAAATTCAAAGAGCTATGGTAAATAGTGGATACAGTATTAGAATCCCTGTACATTTGCGAGAAAAACAAATAAAATATTACAGAGCTTATAAAACACTTAAAGATGAGTATGAGAGAGATCCTACAAATTTGGAAATAAAGAATTTTTTGGGTTGTAGTGATGCTACAATTAAGAGAATTTTAGCGATTCCAACGGCAGATCAAAGTTTAAATAAACGTGCAAGTGATGAACGGGATGCCAATGAGATTGGAGATCTCATAGGAGTAGATGAAACCGCTTATGAAAATGTATTAGATGATATGGTTAATAGTGAAATTAGTGAGTTTTTATTTAACGGTGATTTGCTGAATGAAATTGAAAAAAATGTGATTTTTAAACGATGTGGTTTTTTAGATGGCAATGTTCAAACTCTTCAGGAAATAGGAGATTCTTTAGGAGTTTCAAGAGAAAGAGTTAGACAAATAGAAGAAAGGGCAAAAAGAAAACTGAGACACAATAGAACGTTTAAGAGCTTGTGCGGATTGTTTGATGATAACAATAATTTTGGATTAGTGAAAAAACCTGCAAAACCAATTAGAAAAACTCAGGAAGAAAAGAAAGAAGGAATAATGATGATAAGAAAGAAATTAAATAATTTATACGAATACTTTAGTGATTATACTGAACAAGAAATTGATCAAGTAATAGAAAGTTTACCTGATAAATATAAACAACTTTTATGTAAAAGATATGGAAATGATTTGAAAAATCCCTTATCTAACAAGTTAGATAGACAAGATTTTCAAGTATTTTATTATGTGGTTAGAACTGTGATACCTAAATCTTTAAAATGTATTAATCAAGAAAACAAAAATAAATTAGATGAATCACTTAATAATAATCCAGTTAACAATGAAGAAAATCTAGTTAATAATACTGAAGTGATTTCTGATGTTTATCATTCTAAAATTTTAGAGATTTTTGAAATGCCAGAGTTTATTGAACTTACTAAGACTATGCCTATAAAAACTGCAATTATTGTTTCTTTAAGATTAGGATACGTGGATGGAAAGTGTTTTTCAAGTAAGAACATTTCAGATTTTCTTTCAATTTCTTTAGAAGAAGTTATTGAGATAAGTAAATCTGGTATCTTGATTTTAAAAAATAAATTAAATAATATGATTGATGAAGAAATAGATAGAACTGATAATTTATTGGAAGTAACTAATGAGAAAAAGACAAGATAAGGAAATTGATATTAAAAAAGCTTTAAATGAGGGCTTGGATAATATAAGAATTAAATATAAAAATTTTATTTCTTATTTAGATGAAGATTTTTATATTATTGCTAAAGATAAGTTTCAGAATTTACAAGTGGATGATATTGATGTAGATATTTCACTCTCTCTAAGTTTTTTATTAGATAATTTTGTTATGAAGTATTTGTGTAATAAAGCAAAAAATGGAGCTGTGGATTTAGAGATAAAATTGATTGATAAATATTCATCTATAACTAATTTAATAAAGCGAAAAAGAAATATAGATTTAAATTCTGAAGATATTTTAATATATGCGATAGAAAATTATGATGGTTCTAGTTCATTTTCATCTTTTATAAATGAATCTATTAGTAATATACTTGAACCGAAGGATTATATTTATTATTCTTCTTTAGTTAAAAAGGATTTATCAAGAAAAGTTTTATCTATATTAGAAGTTATTAATAAATTAGGTATAAGTAGTAGTGATGAATTACTTAATAATTTTATAAATCTTAGGTTTGGTTTTATTGATAATTATTATTATTCGTTGAAAGAAATATGTGACATTTTAAAAATATCATATGAACAAGTTTTAGAACTTTATAAGAAATCTTTAGAGATTGCTAAAGATACCTTTATGTCATATTATAATAATGAAATGGAAATTACTAAGTCAAAATAGCAAGTTTTACACTTGCTTTTTTTAGTGCTTGACAGGGGGGAGGGGGCAAAATGTATAATGGTAATTAGTATAGGGC
>CAKOLD010000018.1 GCA_934096015.1 uncultured Bacilli bacterium | reverse complement strand
ATATGGGATCAACTTTAAGTTTATTAGTACAAATAAAAGACAGTGAAGAAGTAATAGAAATAAATAATGCTGAACAATTAAAAGCCTTAAGTAGAATAATGACTTATAATGAAATAAGAGACGCTTCTAAATATAATATAGTTGACGATGCTAAGCAATTGCAAAGTGATATAACTTTAACTACTAAAGATGATATTATTAATTATTTTATAAACAAAACATATTCTTTAAACAACGATATTGATATAACATATAATACAGAATTTGGACCTGACTATTTTAATGGAATAGGTTGTATGAAATATAAGTTTGGTGGTAATATTTACGGAAATGGCCACACTCTAAATTTATCATATGATAATTATAATTATAAAAGTGTATTTCTTGCAACAGGATTTATTAATTATCTTACTGATGCTGGAATATACGATTTAAATATAGTTTTAAAAAATTCATTTGTAATAAATAATGTTACAAATTATACTTCAAAATTACAATTATATTCAGGAATTCTTGTTGGAAATGCTTACAATTCCACTTTTGAAAATATTACTATTAATTTAAATAATACAGATTTTAAAGTAGATTTCTCAAATGAACAAAATAATATGTATGTAGTTGAAATGGGATTATTAGTAGGAACTTCAAATGGTATCTCTAAGATTAATAATATTAATTTAAATATTAATAATTCAGAGATTTTAGTAGATTTGACTACCAGTAAAAGGAGTGATGGATATAGAAATGATATTGGTTTATTAGCAGGAAGTATTGTAAACTCGACAACCACACCAGATAAAGAAAGATGTTACGTCAATAACATAAAGGTAAATTTTATAAATTCTAATCTAACATTAAATGCTCCAGATAATGAAAATAGTTTCGTTGGAGGATTAATAGGCCATAATTTTACTGCTTTATTATATTTAGGAAACTCAAAACTTTATTCTAAAAATAGTAAAATAAAATTATTTACAAATAACTCTGGATATCTTACAGCCTTTGCTCCAACAGCCGTTGGCGGAATTTTGGGTGGAACAAATGCTGGAACAGATAATGTTACAGAAAATACTTTAAAAAGAAAAGGTACAATTATCGAAAACGTATCTTACATATCCATAAACGATACTAAGATGGATGCAATTGTTGGAAGTGAAAATGAAGGTGGAGCAATAAATGTAGGGGGAATAGTTGGTTTTGCCTACAATAATCTTGAACTCAACAATTGCAATGTTGAATTAAATAATGCTAATATAATCGGTGAAAGATTAAAAGAAAATAGTACTCCTGCTTCTTTAGGAGTTCATGTTGGAGGAATAATAGGAAGATTTGAACACACTGGTATTGTTGAAAATTCTACAGTTACTTCTAATAACTCTAACATAATTGCTAATGCAACTGAAAATAATAATTATGTGGGAGGTATTACTGGATTTGCTTTTAATCCTGTGAATATAGATTTAGACTCTCTAACAAATAATAAATTTTATGGAAATAACAGTACTAACATTGAATTAAATATTATTAGTGGAAACAATTCTAATAAACAAAGTTTTGTGGGAGCTTTAGCAGGAAGGGCATATTATGTAATTTCTGATAACCAAGTATTTGATACTAAAGTGAAAATATCTGGTATAAAAGATGCTATTACAAAATCTACTGTAGGAATATCAAACTATATCGGAAATTATATAGAAACTAATGGAACAGTTAATTTTGATATTAGAACTCCAGAAATTAAGAATGCAAAAATAGAAAATATTACTTTAGATACTAGTGGATTAGATAATTACATAACAATAAAAAAATATTAGACTAGAAATAGTCTTTTTTTCATGAAAAAAAGTATTTAACTATCTAAAAAGTCAAATACTTCATAATTATCATTAGCAACCATATTAGCTACTTCTTTATCAATTTCTTTTCTATTCTTATCAAGAGCATTTAAATTATTTTCTACTATTCCATCTTTTGTATTAGATAAACTATCGTCAATATCAATAGCTCTTAAAATCTCTTCAAATGAAGTTTCACCACTAACTACTTTAGTTAATCCATCTTGTAAAAGAGTAATAGTACCAGAACTATAGACAAGTTCTCTTAATTTATCTTTAGGCATTCCATCAGTAATAGCATCTCTAACATCTTGATTTATTAATAAAACTTCATGTATGGCAATTCTGCCAGTATATCCCGCGTGGCACTGATCGCAACCAACAGGTTTATAAATTTCATTAACATCTATTCCTAAAGCTTTTTTAAATACTTCTTTTTCATAAGGGTTGGTAGGTCTTGAAGTTCTACAATGAGGACAAAGTTTTTTTGCCAATTTTTGACTGACAATACCAGATAAAGCAGAACCAACTAAATATCTAGCAACATCCATATCTAATAATCTTTCAATTGTACTTAAAGCGTCATTTGTATGAATTGTTGATAATACTAAATGACCTGTAATAGATGCTCTAACAGCAATTTTAGCAGTTTCATCATCACGAATTTCTCCGATCATAATTATATCTGGGTCCTGACGTAAAATACTTCTTAAAGTAGCAGCAAAAGTTAAACCAATATCACTTATTACCTGAACTTGATTTACATGAGGAATATTCATTTCAATTGGATCTTCTACAGTAATAATATTTTTATCAACAGTATTTAATCTTTGTAAAATAGAATATACAGTAGTTGATTTACCACTACCAGTAGCACCAGTTACTAAAATTATACCATTAGGTTCTTTAATCATCTTCAAAACTTTAGTTAAATTAGTTTCTGAAAATCCCAAAGTTTCTAATCCGGCAGAACTCATAGAATAATCTAAAATACGAATAACTATTTTTTCTCCCATATTGGTAGGTAAAGAACTAACACGTAAATCTAGCGCAGTTTCATCCAAACTACTTTTAATGGCACCATCTTGTGGAACACGGCTCTCAGTTATATTCATTCCAGCAATAATCTTAATTCTGGTTATCATATTCTTTTTTACGCTCAAAGGGACCTTTGTATAATCTATTAAAGATCCATCTATTCTAATTCTTACATCTATTCCAGAATCATTAGGATCAAAGTGAATATCACTCGCACCTTTTTTAATAGAATCTAAAATAATAGAATTAACTATATCAGTAATAGCTACATTTTCATAATCGAATGTAACTAAATCACCATCATTTGTATTTTGAACAAATTCATCAGCATTTAAAGTATTATCTAAAAAGGGATTACTTTCAATAGCTTTAATATCACGATTAATTGTCATCTGATTATTATCTTGCATATTAAAATCCTCCTCTTTATTCTAAATACATTATATAATAAATAAAATTCTTATTCAATAAAAAAGGAAAATAAATTGTATTTTATAATAATATAAATGAAAGGAAAAATAATAAAAACAAATGTTCGAAAAAATATTGACAAAGTAAAAAGAATATAATAAAATTAATATATCAAAGAAAGATGGTGTTTATGAAAACAGTAAGTGATAAATTAGATAAAGATAAAGCATTAGCCCAAGTTATGGCTGATATAGAAAAACAATTTGGTAAAGGAGCAATCATGAAATTGGGTGGTAATGAGCACCTAAATATTGATGTCACTCCAACTGGATCAATAGCCTTAGATATTGCCTTAGGAGTAGGTGGATATCCTAAAGGAAGAATTATCGAAATTTATGGTCCAGAGTCAAGTGGTAAAACAACTTTTGCTTTACATGCAATTGCTGAAGTTCAAAAAGCTGGTGGGCGAGCAGCTTTTATTGATGCTGAACATGCTCTAGATCCAGTTTATAGTAAAAAATTAGGAGTAAATATCAATGAGTTATTATTAAGCCAACCAGATACAGGAGAGCAAGCTTTAGAAATATGTGAAGCTTTAGTAAGAAGTGAAGCTGTAAATATAATTGTTATTGATTCCGTAGCTGCGCTAGTACCTCAAGCTGAAATTGAAGGAGAAATGGGAGATAGTCATGTGGGCTTACAAGCAAGACTTATGAGTCAAGCTTTAAGAAAATTAAGTGGAACCATAAACAAGACAAATACAACAGCAATTTTTATTAATCAATTAAGAGAAAAAGTTGGAGTAATGTTTGGTAATCCAGAAACTACACCAGGTGGTAGAGCCTTAAAATTCTATTCAACTATAAGAATGGATATTAGAAGAGGAGAACAAATAAAATTAGGGGATAGTGTTATTGGTAATAAAACTAACATAAAAGTAGTAAAAAATAAAGTTGCACCACCTTTTAAAACTGCTTGTGTAGATATCATGTATGGCGAAGGAATTAGTCATACTGGAGAATTAGTAGATATTGGATCTTCTATTGGAGTTATTGACAAAAGTGGAGCTTGGTACAGTTACAATGGTGAAAAAATTGGCCAAGGAAAAGAAAATGTTAAATTGTATTTAAAAGATAATCCGAAAATAGCTGACGAAATTGAGAAAAAAATCAAAGAACATTTTAATATAACAGTTGATGCTCCCAAAAAAGCCTAAATTGACAAACAAATGTAAATGTGATATAATCTAACTATCAATTGGTTAGATTTTTTCTTGCAGTTTTGAATAATAGGGGGGGTTATTAAAAATGGAAATACACAATTTGAAAATAAATAAAAATGCCAAAAATATTTTAAAAAAATCAACATCTGTGCTAACAATAGTTGCATTATCATGCACATTGGCAGCATGTGGCAATAAAAAAACGACAAAAAATAGAGAATATGCAGAATCTAATATAGAATATAAAAATTACAGTGATAATAAATCTGAGCAAAATTTAAATAAAACTGAACAACATAAAGATTATTCTGAAAATATAAAAAAATTAAAAGAAAAATATTATTATGTAAGTTCGCCAGTTGTTAGAAATAACAAAAGTTACGTGAAAGTTAGAAATGAGAAAGATCCTGCCTATGGTTTTGTTTCTTTAGATACTTTAAAAGAAGTTATACCAGTAGGAACATATGACTACATCAGCAACGAAATTAAAATAAATGATAAGAGTTACTTTTGGGTAAGTACAAAAGATGATGATGGATACGCTAATGGACTTATGTCACTAGATGACTTCAGTTTAGAAATTCCTTGCAAAACCTATAGAGTAATAAAACAAAAAAATACGGAGTCAATTAATTATTTAGAATGTTTGAACACTGATAGAGAAACTATTGACACATATATGCCAGATGAAAATTTAGTATTAAGAAAATGTAAATAATGCCACTTAGTGGCTTTTTTCTTTATAAAAATATTTTTCATTGCAAAAAAAGCAAATAAACTTTATAATTATAATATAAGTATTTATTAATTATAATTATTTATATAGAAGGAGAGTATGATATGGAATTTAACACAATGTCCATATTAGCTCTTATAATTGGTTTAATTGCCGGAGCTGTGTTAATATTTATTTTTGTTGTATTAACAGGAGCAGGAGCAGGCAAAAAAGCAGAAAAATTATTAGAAAACGCAAAAAAAGAAGCAGAAAAACATAAAAGAGATAGTCTTTTAGAGATAAAAGAAGAAAGTTATAAATTAAAACAAGAGTTAGAAAGTGAAATAAAAGAACGTAAACAAGAAGTTTTAAGTCAAGAAGAACGCTTGTTAACAAGAGAAAAATCTTTAGATAAACGCGAAGAAAATTTACAAAATAGAGATAATTTATTAGAAGAAAAAAACAATAATTTAAATGCTTTACAAAAACAAATCCAAGAAAAAGAGTTAAAAATGGACGAGTTATTAAAACAAGAAATGGAAAGATTAGAAAGTATTTCTAAACTTTCAAAAGAAAAAGCTCGTGAACAAATAATGGATAGAGTAGAACAATCTCTATCAAGAGAAATAGCTGAACTTGCTAAAGAAAAAGAAGCAGAAGCAGTTTTGGAAGTAGATAAAAAAGCTAAAAATTTATTAGTAAATAGTATGCAAAGATACTCAAACGATGTAACAAACTTACAAACTGTTTCAACAATTAATCTACCAAGTGATGATTTAAAAGGAAGACTTATAGGTAGAGAAGGAAGAAATATTAGAACTATTGAAGCTGTTACAGGAGTTGATTTAATAATTGATGATACACCTGAAGCTATAGTTATATCATCATTTGATCCTTATAGAAGAGAAATTGCTAAAATAACAATAGAAACATTAATCAAAGATGGCAGAATTCATCCAACTAGAATAGAAGAATTATACGATAAAGTCTGTAATGATATGAATGCTAAAATCATGGAAATTGGAAATGAAACAATTTATGAATTAGGATTAACTAAAGTTGATCCAGAACTAGTAAAACTTATTGGAAAATTAAATTTCCGTACCAGTTATGGACAAAATGCTTTGACTCATAGTAAAGAAGTAGCTCACCTTTGTGGCTTGATGGCTGCAGAGTTAGGAGAAAACATAACATTAGCTAAAAGAGCGGGACTTCTTCATGACATAGGTAAATCTATTGATTTCGAAATGGAAGGAAGTCATGTAGATATTGGCGTAAATATTGCTAAAAAATATCATGAAGATCCAATCGTAATAAATTCAATAGAATCTCACCACGGTGGAGAACAAAAAAGTATTATTGCTGTCTTAGTACAAATTGCTGACTCATTATCAGCAGCTAGACCTGGAGCTAGAAATGACTCAATGGAAAACTACATCAAACGTTTGGAACAATTAGAAAGTATTGGTAATAGTTTTGATGGAGTTGATAAGTCATACGCAATGCAAGCTGGAAGAGAAATCAGAGTTTTAGTTAAACCAAACGAAATTGACGATTTAGAAAGCTACAAACTTGCTAGAGAAATAAAAGAAAAAATAGAAGCAGAAATGCAATATCCAGGAACAATAAAAATTACAGTAATTAGGGAAACTAGAGCACAAGAAGAAGCAAAATAGTGCTCTTTTTTTGTTCTAATTTTAAAAAATTTAAAGATATAGAAAATAAGATAAATATCTTTCCATTAAAAAAGTTTCTAAAATCTAGAAACTTCTTCCGCCACCACCGTGGCTACTACCACTACTAGAAGTGTGAGTAGAAGATCCACCACTACTAAAGCTGCTTCCACCGCCACTACTAGAATCAGTAACTATACGAACATGTTCAGTATGACTAGTAATATATTGATCGCCTAAATTATTAACAACTTTATTATTTTCATCTAAATAACTAGAAGCTTCATAAGCTTTTCTTACAAGTTTATTTTTAGATATGAATATAACAAGTACTATTGTAGAGCCAATGGCACTTATAATTAAGAAGGTAGATAGAGGATAAGGACCTTTTGGCTTAACGTAAACATAATTTCCATCATCATCAATATAACTATCTTTATTTCCTTCTGGAATTCCTTGACTTGTAAAATTTATTATATCTTGAACGCTAGTATAAAAGGCATTATAATAATCACCACTAACCATATAAGGAGTCATATCATCTAAAATTGCATCAATTCTATTTTGATTAAACATTAAAATTGCTTCACCAGTAGTTGATATATGGAATTTTCTGTTTTGCATATCTATCAAAACAAGTAGTCCATTTCGTTTATCGCCAATTCCAAAATTATTGTAATCATAAAAATCATCAGCGTAAACTTCTGCAGTAGAATAGTTATTATTTGTAGTTACTAAAGCTAAGTCCAAATCATATGTATTTATATAATCTTGTACAGCCGTAAATAATTCTAATTCTTGTTCTTCAGTTAATAAATCAGCAAAGTCATAAATTTTTTCAGTTTCCAAGACACTTGGAGTTTGCATAATGTTATATTTATTATTTTCGTTAACCTTTACCCAATCTCTTACTCTTAAATCTTCTTCAGTTCTAGGATAAGTTTGAGTACTTGCATGAACAGGTATCAAAAACACAGTTAATAATAATATTATATACTTTTTCATCTAATAAACACCACCCAAAATAAAGTACAAATTAACATAAATCCAATAAAACTAACAAGCCATAAAAGTAAAGCTTTACCTTTATGAACAGGTATGTTACCAACAATTTTACCAGTTTGACCGTTCATTGCAAAAATGTAATTTTTTGAATTAAATTTAACGTTAAGCATCCATACTGGTAATAATACATAATTTGTTTTAATTTCTTGAGCTTCAAAGCTATCATTTTTTTTAGTTACACTGCTATATCCCGTACAAGTAGCTCTAGCTTCACTTGTAGCAGATGTATTAGCACGCTCTTTAGCAATTTCAAATGTTGTATTTTTATCCACATCATATTTTTCTGCTAAAAAACCAGATAAGTAAGCATGATTATATTTTTCTAATTTATCATATTTAAAAGGCTCTAAAGATTGCATTAATTCATCATCAAAATGGCTAGAACCGTCTGCGGGTATCTTATTAAAATTAATATCGATACCTCTTTTTAATTCATAAATTTTAGTTTCTGTGTATCTATAATCACCACTTGTCCAACTTCTAACACGAGTTGCATCAAAATTTATTTCTCCTTTAACCTTTAAGTCAAAAAGCCAAAAAGGAATGTATACTCCAGTAATTTTTTCGATATTCTTGGGGTTATTAAAGAATTTAGGCATCAATATTCTACCTTTTTGTAAACTCTTAAAATTTTCTACTATTTCTTCTTTTGTATTTTTAAAAGGAATTATATAATCTGGAGCATAAGTCCCAGTTAACTTATTTTTTAAAATAGCAGTATTACCACAATAAACACAAAATGTTGCTGCCGTATTTTCATCAGCAATTAAAGTTGCTCCACAACTTTTACAAGTATAAGAATCAACTTCAATATTATTTTCCTTTAAATTATTTTCATCACTACTGGCATTGCTATTACGCTTATTTAAATCTTCTTTAGTCAAATCACTATCACAATAATCGCAGTGCCATAACTGTTTTTTTGGATCAAAACTAACAGATGCTCCACAATATGGACATTTGTTATCCAAAGCTTTCATTTTACACCTCTCTCTATAATATAATTATAACAAAACAAAAAATAAATGCATATAATAAAATATGAAGACAGTAAAATATAATGAATTTCAAAATGATGGAATTCTCATTAATTTAGAAACGGATTATATACCATATCAAAAATTAATATATAATCCAGAAAAATATTTAAAAAAAGAAAACAAATACTATTTTTATTGTAAAAATGGAATTAAGAGTAGAGAAGTTGTTAGCAAATTAGAATTACTAGGTTACAACGTAGTAAAACTAATAAAATAACAACTTTTTTTTTACCTTAAAATGTATTATAATATGAAAAGTGATAGATATGAATATACTAAATAATTTAGATACAATAATTACTAATATATTAAATTCTTTAGGAACGGTAGGTCCTTTATTAGGATGTTTTCTAATTATTATAGAATCCATGATTCCTATATTACCACTAAGTGTATTTATAACTTTAAATTTCTATGCTTTTGGCCAAATACTTGGTTTTATAATAAGTTATCTTTTTACAATACTTGGTTGTTATATTTCTTACTCATTAGTTAAACATAACCTAAAAGGACCTTTTGATCGATATCTCGATTCTAAAGAACATAAACAATTAAATAAATTAAAAAAAATATTTAATACTATTAAACTGGAAAATCTCGTTTTATTAATTGCCTTACCATTTACCCCAGCTTTTATGATTAATATAGCAGCAGGCCTTTCGGAAATGTCAAAGAAAAAATATTTAACAGCCTTAGCAATAGGTAAAATCTTTTTAGTATATTTTTGGGGTTATGTTGGTGTGACCCTAATTGATAGTATTAAACACCCAATATATCTTCTAAAAATTTTAGTTTTAATGCTTATTGCCTATATTCTAAGTAAATTAATAAATAAAAAGACAGGAGTTGAATAATATGATAGATTATATAATAATTGGTTTATTAATAATAGTAATTATCTTATTGATAATTGTATTAATAAAAAATAATAATAAAAACAATAATGAAGTAATTGAAAAATTAGGAAAATTTGAAACAGATTTAACTAAAGAAATAGGAGAGTTTAAATATTCCTTTTCTAGAAATCTAACAAGTGACTTTGAAAAATTAAATGATAAGATTGAAAATAGATTAAATTTAATTAACGACAAAGTTAATGAAAGATTAGACAGTAATTTTGAAAAAACCAATAAAACATTTACTAATATTTTAGAAAGATTAAGTAAAATTGATGAAGCTCAAAAGAAAATCGACGGTTTATCAAACGACATTGTTAGTTTGCAATCAATTTTGACAGATAAAAAGACTAGAGGAATTTTTGGAGAAACCAATTTAAATTATATACTTTCAAGTGTATTTGGAGAAAAAAATGATAAGATATATCAAACTCAATATACTTTACCTAATAAGTTTATTGCAGATGCCATATTATTTGCCCCAAAACCTTTAGGAACGATTTGTATTGATTCTAAATTCCCTTTAGAAAATTATCAAAAAATGACAGATAAAAAATTAGATAAAGCCGAAAGAGAATTAGCGACTAAAATGTTTAAAGCTGATGTTAAAAAACACATTGATGCTATAAAAAATAAATATATTATTCCAGGATTAACTGCAAATGAAGCAATTATGTTTTTACCAGCAGAAGCTATATTTGCAGAAATAAATGCTTACCATCCAGATTTGGTTAAATATAGTTATGCTTCTAAAGTATGGATAACTAGTCCAACTACGCTAATGAGTACACTTACAATTATTGGAATGATCGTTAAAAATATGGAAAGAGACAAATATGCAGCAGTAATCCATAATGAATTAAATAAATTAGGAATTGAATTTAACAGATACAAAGAAAGATGGGATAAATTATCCAGAAGCATTGACACTGTTAACAAAGACGTAAAAGACATTCATACTACAACAGAAAAGATAACTAAACGCTTTGAAAATATAAGTGGAGTTAATATAGATGTAAAGCAACTTGAAGATAACAATGTAAATTAAAAATGTAAAAACGAAAAAAAACGTAAACTTTTTTCGTTTTTTTGTTATAATATTAACATCAAGAAGGAGTGTCTTAGCAGTGAAACAATTTTTAGAAAATATTTTTGGCTTTCTTTACAGCCTTAGTATGGGAGATTATTTCTTCCTAACAGGAACATTTTTGTTGATAATAGCCTTAATATATATAATTTATTTAATAAAGAGGGATGATGTGTTCGTGGATGAAGTAAAATATGAAAAAGAAGGAAATAATGATGCATACGATATAATGAGAATTTGTGAAGCAATAGAAACAGACTATAATCCTGGAAATATAGAATTAACTAACTATGAAGAAGAACAAGAAAATAATGCAATTATAAGTTATGATGAGTTAATAAAAAACAAAAATAATTTTAAAATAAATTACGATGAAGACTATAAATATGATAGTGATGAATTAAAAGTAAAAAAAATAAACATAGAAGAATACAAAATGCCAGAACAACAAGAAAAAGAAATAGAACTAAAAGTCAAATTAATGCATTATGATAAAGAAGAAGCATTTTTAAAAGCTTTAAAACAATTACAACAAAATTTAACGAACTAGATTTATCTAGTTTTTTTACTTGAACAAACGAATTCATACGAGTATAATAAGTCTGAAAAAGGAGTAGTATATGAAAGCCTGTGTTTTAACTTTAGGATGCAAAGTAAATGCCTATGAATCAGAATACATTAAAGAACAATTTATTAAAAAGAATTATGAAATAGTAAATATAAATGAACACCCCGATGTAATAGTAATTAATACTTGCACTGTAACCAATCAAAGTGATGCGAAAAGTCGTAAAATTATTAGACAAGCCAAAAGAGAAAATCCTAACGCTGTATTAGCAGTCTGTGGGTGTGCAGCAGAACATCATAAAGAAAATTTAATTGACTTAAATATAGATATTTTAATAGGAAATCACAATAAAAGCATTATTGTTGATTTAATAGAAGATTATAAGAAAAATAAACAAAAGAAAATTATATTTGATGATATCATGACAATACCTTTTGAAAACATGGAAATAGATAAATTTTTAAACAGAACCAGAGGCTTTGTTAAAATTCAAGATGGCTGCAACAATTATTGCTCATACTGTATTATTCCTTACATGAGAGGAAACTGTAGAAGTAAAGACATTAATGAAGCCTATGAAGAAATAAAAAAATTAACTGAAAATGGCTATAAAGAAATAGTTTTAACAGGTATTCACACTGGACACTATGGAGAAGATAAAGATTATGATTTAACGGATCTTATAAAAAAAATTACTCCATTACCAAACCTTGTACGTATTAGAATCTCTTCTATTGAAATTACGGAACTTACTGATAAATTCATGCTTGAATTAAAAAATAATAAAAAATTATGCAGTCATATGCATGTTCCAATCCAAAGTGGTTCAGAGAAAATCTTAAAGCTAATGAATCGTAAATATAATAAAGAAGAATTTATAAATATAATTAATAAACTTAGATTAACTAGACCAGATATCAGTATAACTACAGACTTAATAGTAGGTTTTCCAGACGAAACAGATGAAAATTTAAAAGAAACTATAGAAACCATAAATAAAATTGGTTTTACTAAAATCCATGTATTTCCATACTCTACAAGAAGTAATACTAAAGCTGCCAGTATGAAAAATCAAATACCAGAAAATATAAAAAAAGAACGAGTAAAAGAAATGCTAAAAATTAGTGAAACTTTAGAAGCAAAATATTACAATAAATTTCTAAATAAAGAAGTAGAAATTCTCATTGAAAATAATAATGAAGGCTTAACAGATAACTATATAAAAGTAAATTTAAATGAAAATTATCATAATGGAGAAATAAAAAAAGCCATAATAACTAAGATAGAAAATAATAAAGTATATGGAAAAGTTATTGATTAATAATCATATATTATATATAATTTAAACAGGTGAAAAAATGAAAAAATTTGAAGTTTTTAATTCAGGAAAAAAAATAGGTACAGTAAAATTTTATAAAGAAACAATGATTAATATTTTAAAAGATTCAATATCATCAATCATAGATATTATACCTAATCATGCAATAGTATTAGATAAAAGTAAATTAATTATTAAAAAAAATTATATATTAAAATCTTTTGATGATTTAACAGATTTAGAAATAAAAGAAAAAGTAAGAGATAATTATAATAGGATAGAGCAATTAGAAAAACAAGGAACTGATCCAAATGTACTTTTAAAATACTATGAAGGATTAGCAAGTTATATCGAAGATAATACTAAAAAAGCTTGCAAGAGAATATAATTATATGCTATAATACATTTGCTTTTTGTAAAAAAGCCTGATAATCCGCTACATAGATATGATTATTTAGAATATTTTTAGAAAGGAAACGCACGTATGAATTTAATTGAAAAAATTAACAAAAAACAAATTAAAACTGACGTTCCTGAATTTAGAGTAGGAGATACTGTTAGAGTTGAAGTTTGGATTCGTGAAGGTAAAAAAGAAAGAATTCAAGCATTTGAAGGATTAGTATCAAACATGACTGGTGGTGGAGTTGCTAAAACTTTCACTGTTAGAAAGAAAAGTTTTGGTATTGGAGTAGAAAGAATATTCCCAGTAAATAGTCCAAAAATTAATAGTATTACTGTTATAAAAAAGGGAAAAGTAAGAAGAAAAAAATTATCTTTCTTAAAAGGTATGGAAAAAGAATACAAAGTAAAAGAAAGAAATTAATACTTATTTATAAAAAAATATTAAATTCCATTGATTTAATATTTTTTTTTTTGATATAATAAAAAAGTCAGATAAGGAGGATAAGTTATGACAAAATATGTATATTCCTTCAAAGAAGGAAATAAAGACATGAGAAACCTTCTTGGTGGTAAAGGTGCTAATTTAGCTGAAATGACTAGCATTGGTCTTCCAGTACCACAAGGTTTCACAATTACTACCGAAGCATGTACTAAGTACTATGATGATGGAAGAGAAATTAGTGAAGAAATTCAAAACCAAATTAATGATTACATAGTCAAATTAGAAGAAATGACTGGTAAGAAATTTGGCGATAAAGAAAATCCATTACTTGTTTCAGTTCGTTCTGGAGCAAGAGCAAGTATGCCAGGAATGATGGATACCATTCTTAACTTAGGATTAAATGAAGATGTAGTTAATGTAATAGCAGAAAAATCTAATAATCCAAGATGGGCATGGGATTGTTATAGAAGATTCATCCAAATGTATTCAGACGTAGTTATGGAAGTTGGTAAAAAATACTTTGAACAACTAATTGATGAAATGAAAGCTAAAAAAGGTGTTAAACAAGACATTGAATTAGATGCCGATGATTTAAAAGAATTAGCACGTCTATTTAAAGAAGAATACAAATCAAAAATTGGTAAAGAATTCCCAACTGATCCAAAAGAACAATTAATGGGAGCAGTAAAAGCTGTATTCCGTTCATGGGATAATCCAAGAGCCAATGTATATAGAAGAGACAATGATATTCCTTATTCATGGGGAACTGCCGTAAACGTTCAATCAATGGCCTTTGGAAACATGGGTGATGATTGTGGTACAGGAGTTGCCTTTACACGTGATCCAGCTACAGGAGAAAAAGGTTTATTCGGAGAATTCTTAACAAATGCTCAAGGAGAAGACGTAGTTGCTGGAGTTAGAACTCCAATGAAAATTAGCGAAATGGAAAATAAATTCCCAGAAGCTTTTGAAGAATTCAAAAAAGTTTGTGAAACTCTAGAAAATCATTATCGTGACATGCAAGATATGGAGTTTACTGTTGAACACGGAAAA
Source organism: uncultured Bacilli bacterium (assembly GCA_934096015.1). Taxonomy (GTDB): domain Bacteria; phylum Bacillota_I; class Bacilli_A; order RF39; family UBA660; genus CAKOLD01. The sequence continues at coordinate 3,455 of CAKOLD010000018.1, read as the reverse complement.
CTTTATATGTTACAAACAAGAAATGGTAAAAGAACAGCTCAAGCTGCTTTAAAAATAGCTTGTGATTTAGTTGATGAAGGAATGCGTACTCCTGAAGAAGCAGTAGCAATGATAGATCCAAGAAATCTAGATACCTTACTTCATCCACAATTTGATAAAAATGAATTAAAGAAAGCTACACCAGTTGGAAAAGGCTTAGGAGCATCTCCAGGAGCAGCATGTGGTAAAATAGTATTTACTGCTGAAGATGCTGAAATTTGGAATGAAAAAGGAGAAAAAGTTGTTTTAGTTCGTTTAGAAACATCTCCAGAAGATATTACTGGAATGAAAGCTAGTCAAGGTATTTTAACAGTTCGTGGTGGTATGACAAGCCATGCAGCAGTAGTTGCTCGTGGAATGGGAACATGTTGTGTTTCAGGATGTGGTGAAATCATCATGGACGAAGAAAATAAACAATTTACTTTAGCTGGTAAAACATATCATGAAGGAGACTATATTTCTCTAGATGGTACAACTGGTAATATTTATGATGGTATAATTAAAACTGTTGATGCTACAATTGCTGGAGAATTTGGCAGAGTTATGAAGTGGGCTGACGAATTCAGAAAACTAAAAGTTATGACAAATGCAGATACTCCAAAAGATGCAAAAAAAGCCCGTGAATTAGGTGCAGAAGGAATTGGTTTATGTCGTACTGAGCATATGTTCTTTGAAAGCGATAGAATAGCAGCATTTAGAGAAATGATCTGTGCTGACACTGTAGAAGAAAGAGAAGCAGCATTAGAAAAAATCCTTCCATATCAACAAGGAGACTTTGAAGAATTATATGAAGCATTAGAAGGATGCCCAGTAACTATTAGATATTTGGATCCTCCTCTACACGAATTTGTTCCAACTAGTGAAGAAGACATTAAAAAATTAGCAAAAGCTCAAGGAAAAACAGTTGAATATATTAAAAACTTAATATCTTCATTACACGAAGTTAACCCAATGATGGGACATCGTGGATGTAGATTAGCAGTTACTTATCCAGAAATTGCTAAAATGCAAACAAAAGCTGTTATTCGTGCTGCTATAAATGTTCAAAAGAAACACAAAGATTGGAAAGTTATTCCACAAATTATGATTCCATTAATTTGTGAAGTTAAAGAATTAGAATACGTTAAAAAGATCGTAGTTGATACTGCTGATGAAGAAATTAAATCTGCAGGAAGCGACTTAAAATACGAAGTTGGTACAATGATCGAAATTCCTCGTGCAGCATTAACTGCCGATGAAATTGCTAAACATGCAGATTTCTTCTGTTTTGGTACAAACGATTTAACTCAAATGACATTTGGATTCTCTAGAGATGACGCAGGTAAGTTCTTAGGATCATATTATGATTCAAAAATTCTAGAAAATGACCCATTTGCTAAACTAGATCAAAAAGGTGTAGGAAAATTAATGGAAATGGCTATTAAACTAGGAAAACCAGTTAATGAAAATTTACATGTTGGTATATGTGGTGAACATGGTGGAGATCCTGCTAGTGTAGAATTCTGTCATAATATTGGATTAGATTACGTATCTTGCTCTCCATTTAGAGTTCCAATAGCAAGATTAGCTGCTGCACAAGCCGCTATCAAGTCAAAAACGCAAAAGTAGATAAAAGATTAAAAGTGTTTTTAAGCTGTATCATCATTACGAATGATGATATTACAAGGTATAGAAACGATATACCTGAATGTAAAAATATAGTCATTAAAAAACCAATTATTCTTGATGTTTATATATAATTTTAAGACTGAGATGACTTTTATGTCGCAAATCTCAGTCTTTTTATGTGAAAAAATATAATAAGCTCAATTTGGAGCAATAATATAAGCTCAATTTGTAGAAAATTTGGAGCAATAAAATTTATTGACTTATTAAGGTAAATAATGTAGAATAGAATACAAGTTTTGGGAAGTTTGCCCATTAGATGAAAAATTGTATATTGTAAAAAAATAGGGAACATGAGGCAAACTATATGCTTTTTGTTCCCTTTTTTTGAAAAATTATACACAACATAGGTTTTATTACTATGTGTTAATATATAAAAAAATAGTGCGTGAAAGGAGGATTTTTAAATGAAAAAAGTGCAATTAAAAAATGATATTGTAAAAAATCTAAAAACAAAACTTTCAGACCAAAAAATTAAAATTTCTTTTGGAAATAAAATTGGATTGGGTTACGACGGTTGTGGAACCCACACACATAAATAATTTATTAAAACAAAAAAATTAAATAATTAAATAATTAAATAATTAAATAATTAAATAATTAAATAATTAAATTTACCCTATGTTGTGTATTTATTATTGGAGGTAAATATGAGAAGTCCGTGGTTAAGTCGCGAATATGAAAAATCAAAAAATGTTGTTGTAGAAAAAAGAAATAATGAGTATGTGTTAAGAAACACAACAAATAATGCTGAAATAAATTTATCTGAAAAAGAATATGAAAAGTATGATAAAAATTTATTTAATGAGATAGAGTGGGAAAAACTATTTTTAATGGGATTAGCAGCTGATAAGAATTGTGATGACTTTGAAATAGATCCTAACTTTGATTTAATGAAGAAAAACTTTATAAAGTCATCTAAAGTTGAAACATTTCCACTAAAAGTTGAAAATGAGATGTTTAAAATCTTAATTAATCCTGAATATGGATCTTGGATGGCTTTAACTGAAGAAGAATATGAAAAGTATGAAAATGGTGATTTATCTAAATCTGATTGGTTGAGCTTATTTATTAGAGGTCTTGCTGAAGAAGAGGGAAAAACTGAAGTCGAATTTGATTTTCCATTACCAGCTGATTATCCTAGTGTAATTGTTGTTAATATTACTACTGGCTGTAATTTGAGATGCAAATATTGTTTTGCCGATTGTGGACCATTTAAAGGTGAAAATATGACAGAAGATGTTATGGATGCAACAATTGACAGTATGTTATCAATGCCACAAGTAAAAGTAATTACTTTTGAATTTCAAGGTGGTGAAGCTTCAACAAATGTTCCTGGTATGAGAAAGTTTATTGAAAAGGTTGAACAAGTAAAATCAAAGTATGATAAATTAGTAAAATATAGAACTGAAATAAATTGCGTATCTGTTACTGATGATTTAATTTCTCTAGTAAAAGAATATAATGTTAGTGTTGGTGTTAGTTTAGATGGCCCCAAAGAAATGACAGATCAAACTAGAGTTGATATTACTGGTAAAGGTGCCTATGATAGAATAGAAAAAGGTATTAAAAAATTGAGAGATAATGGAATATATATAGATGGTGCTGTTTGTACTATAGGACAACATAATGTTCATTATCCAAAACAATTAATGGAATATTTTGATTCTATGGGTATGAACTTCAAACCTAGACCTGTTAATATTCTTGGCCGTGAAAAAGAAAATCATTTAACAACAAAACCAGGTGAG
>CAKOLD010000017.1 GCA_934096015.1 uncultured Bacilli bacterium | reverse complement strand
TATGAAAATAAAAAATGTGATATATCAAAAACGACAACTGGTAATCTTACAAATGTTCCTCAAAAAAGACTAAACAGATACACTAAACAAACCTACGAAACAATTGATAGTATTTCTACAGCTGGAAATGAGTATTGTAATGTTCTTTGCACGGATACTATTGATGTTAAATATCCTAATATTTTTGAGACTATTCCTGCTGGCCAATATTTCGAACTTCTTTACGAACCAGAAATATTTGCTTCCAGAACTTGTCAAGCCCAATTAAAAAATTCTTGGAATTTAGATTATAACAACGCAATAACTGAAGAAATAGAAGCTTTAAATGCATATGAAGACGCAAAAGCCCAATATAATGCAACAGTTGCTTTAAGTCCTCAAGCCAGCAGTAACAAAAATTGTGACCCATATGAGTGTGGAACTATCGAACATCCTCGAACATGCTATAGTTCTTACACTTATAGTGATACAAAAAGTGATAGTTTTAAAGATGCTAGGAATGGATCTAATACTACTAAAACTGCAAGTTTCAGTGCATGTAATAGTACTGATACAACTTCCTTAGTAAATTCTGCAAAAGATGTAATGGATTCTAAAAAAGCATTATATGAAACAGCAGTTAATAAAAGAGTAAAATTGGAAAAACAGAATCTCCAATGCTATACACTTTTAGATTCAGACAAATCAAATGTTTCAACGAAGAGTAAAGAAGTATTCAATAACAATTATACACTTTTAAACAATTTAGACCCTTCTTATAAAACAGAAGCTGAAAAAATTGTAGTGTCTGAAGATGTTGCAACAAACGATGTTTATAAAAACTATATAACCTCTAATACTAGTATAACTAATTACAATCTAACTTCATTTTCTGGGAATGCGATTAATACTAAAAATTTCTTCTACATGTATCCAGAAATAAATGTATCTTATGATCCTGGTAATATAGGAAAACCTTCGACCAATGAAAGCGACTATATAAAAGATACACTTTTAGCAGAAGCTCATGTCAAATTAGATACAGGATCTTACACCACAAAAGATGATACTGGGTATAAAAAAGATGCTATAACTTCACTTTCGAGAATAACTAAAGAATTCTGGGTTAATGGTGTAAGGGGAACTTATATTGATTTTCCTTACTATAGTACAGAAACTAGAAGACAAGTAAAATACTATTTTACATACCATGAGGGTACAGAATTCTATAGTTCTTATCAAAATGGTGCTTATAGTACAGTTAATGCTAGTAATAAAGTAAGCCTTAGTAAAAAAACTAAGTATAAAGTTGGAGAAACTGGAAGTGAAATAGAAGTATCTAATAATGTTTATCCAGTTTCAATTAAAGCAACGACCAATAAATATAATATTTCTTTCAAACTTGGAGATAAATCTGGAACTAATTATTTACGTAATAATTTCTCTAGTGGCTCAACATTTAAATATACCTGTGATTATGAAATAACTAACGACGTTTTAATAACACTTGGAGGAGACTATACAGATTTAAAAAATAATACGATATTCCGATCAGTTGCTTTAGGAACAGATAGTTCTGGAAGTACATTAGGTAAACTTGATCCAAATAATAGATCAGCATCTAGTAATTTTGGAGAAAACTGGTTAAATCCGAAAGGACAAGCAGTCGCAAAGGAAATAAATGCAGAGGAAAATACGGCTACTACCTACAAAAATACTTATAATCCAGCAAACTTAGAATACTCATTCACCTTAACGCCATCTTTAATTGCTGCAATAAAAGAATACAATGAAGATAATCCTTATGATGATTATAATCTTGTATGTAAAACTGCAGATGGAAGAGAATGTGTAAGCAAATTTTTAGAAAATCTTGCAAAAGGCCAAGTAAAAAATGGTGGAACTGATTATTGTATAGGTAAAAATTGTAGTCAAGTAGCTGCTAACTCAGAAAGTTTATTAAATAAGTCACGTAAAAACTGGAAGTATTATTATTATAATGAATATACCAAAACAGGCAGTATTAAAGAAGTTAATACTTTGTCACTTGAAGATTACACAAAGTTTTACTCAAAGTGGGGTGTTTTACAATGAGTCAAAGTGTTTGGGGCTATTGGTTAATAGCCTTAGGAATTGGAGTATTAACACTTATGATGTTAGTACAAAATTATACAACAGTTAATCAAGAAGATTATTATTTATTAAAAGAAGTAACTCAAGCATCAATGATGGATGCTATAGATTACAATCACTATAGACAATACGGAGAAGTAAAAATTAATAAAGAAAAATTTATAGAAAATTTTGAAAGACGTTTTGCTGAATCAGTAAAGGGTAATAAAAATTATCAAACGGATTTTTACTCAATTTATGAAACTCCTCCTAAAGTAAGTGTTAAAGTAACAACAAAAACTAATTCATTTAATATATCTGGTGAAGCAACTGAATTAGATGTAACTAATTCAATTGATGCCATATTAGAAAATAATAGTACTAGAACAATTACTAAAATTTTCTACTCAGTTCCATATGGTCCTTGTAATTCCGAGGATCAAGATGCTTTGGGGTATTGTACTGTTACTAATAGTCCAGCTTTATGGAAAACAGGTATTAAACAAAATATTGTAAAAGAATTAGAAAAAAGTGGTATTTATGTAGATGAATCTGATCTAAAAATAGTTAGTTCTAGATTTGTAGGATTAATGACTACAGACGAAGATTTCACAGCTTATAATGAGCAATATAAAGAAACTTACGGAGTTAGCCCTGATAGTGTAGAACACCACTCACCAAGTGCCGCTTCAGTTGGCAAAACAATCGGAGGCTTACTTGCTAATGAATTAATAGATATTAAATTAACTGTTACCAATGACGATGTTCTAGCGTGGACAGGAAAATTTAAGTGTTATGGATCTCAGGGGTATCCTACTGGTACAACAGATTCTGGTGATGCTGTAGGAAACAATAAAAACGATATTAGTGGATCATGTCTATTAGGAATAAAATATGAGTTAAAATTTTCATATAGATAAAAAGGAGGAAAAAATATGAATAATTTATTTGCAAATCTTAAAAGATTACTTGGTAATAAGAATACTGTTACCATTATGGGGGTAATTGTTGGTATCATAGTAATTTTAGTAGGGTATAACTACAGAGTTAATACAGCAGTGCAACCAAAAAAAGTTCCCTATGCAACTACTAGAATTCCTGCCAAAACTCAAATTACTAGTGAAATGGTAGGAGAAATTAAAGTTAGTCAATCATTTATTGACGAAACTCCTAATCTTTATACAAGTATAAATGATTTAAGAAGTGGAGAAAAATATGTGGCATATGACACAGTAATTCCAGAAGGAGCTCTTTTCTATAAAGATCAAGTAGTAGACAAAGATGCTATACCTGATTCAGCATTTGCTGATATTCCTGACAATTATACAATTTATAGTTTAACCGTTGACTTACACTCAACTTATGGAAACTCAATAATGCCAGGAAACTACATTGATTTATATATGAAAGCAGTAGATGACAATGGGTTATTAATTTTTGGTAAATTCATTGAAAGTATTAAAGTATTAGGAGTTAGAGATTCTGGAGGAAATGATGTATTTGTTGATTCACAAGCAAGTAAAACTCCAAGTGAATTACTATTTGCAGTTCCTGATGATTTATTCTTACTTTTAAGTAAAGCATCAAATCTAACTACAAATAGTATCACAATACTTCCAGTACCTCGTAATAAAGCTTATTCAGAAAGAGCAGAGCTTGAAAAAGAAGGTGCAACTCAAGTTACTAGTGATCAATTACAAGAAATGATTACTTCTAAATCAATTGTAGTAAAACAAAATGAAAATTCAGTAGTTGATAATACAACTAATGAATAAAAATTAAAAAAGAATAGAAAGGGTGTTTATATGAATCAAGCAATATTTTCTCAACTTGATTTTGGCCCACTAAAAGAATTTCTAGAAGATGATGATGTAACCGATATCTCCTATAGTAATGGTGGCCAAGTATGGTTAAAAACCTTATCAAAAGGTGTTTATAAAGTTGAAAGACCTGCTATTAATAATGCTCTAATGGAAAAATTAGCATTTCAGTGTTCCAACACTATGGGAAAAACCTTTAATATGGCTTCTCCCTTCTTGGACGCTGAAAGTGCTGAATTACGTATGAATTTTATTCATGAATCTATTTCAACAAATGGTATTGCTTGTGTAATTCGTAAAACACCTGCAAAAATCCGTTTAAACAAAGATAAATTATTAAATGAAAGATATGTAACCTTAGAAATTCATGATTTCTTAATGAAATGTGTTGAAGGACACTGTAACATAATTGTTAGTGGAGAAACTGGTAGTGGTAAAACAGAATTAGTAAAATACTTAGCAAGTCATACAAAAGAAAATGAAAAAATAATCACTATAGAAGACACACTAGAATTACACTTAGATAAAATATTTCCTCATAGAGACATTGTTGCAGTAAAAACTAATAATATTGCTAGTTACACAGACGTATTAGTAACCTGCATGAGACAAAATCCTCGTTGGATTTTACTTTCCGAAGTACGTAGTGCCGAAGCCGTATTAGCAGTCAGAAACTCTATATCATCAGGACATAATATCATGAGTACAATTCACTCAGATAAAGCATCAAGTATCCCTATGCGTATGTACTCCTTGCTAGAAAGTAGTCAAGATACAGAACAATTCTTATCGACAATACATAGATATGTTCAAATAGGTATATATGTAAAAGGTTATTACTCTAAAGAATTAAATAGATTTCAAAGAGAAATTTTTGAAGTATGTGAATTCTATATAGATAACGAAAATAAACCATGTACCAATATAATTTATAAAAAGTCTATGGATGGAAAGTATAATGTAACCAATCCAACAACACACCTTTTAGAATACTTATCAATTCAAGGTGTAATTCTTCCACAAGATACCTTTAAATTAGGATACGTCAATAGTGGTGAGGATAAAAAAAATGAGGTGGCTTAAATGATAGAAAGTATTATAATTATTTTTATAACCATATTTGTCTTGGTATCTAGAAATAGTAAAAATGAAAACGTATATAAATATTTCTCTGATACTGTAAAAAAGATTTATAACAAATATGCTCCATATAGTTTTCAAGTTGCAAGAGAAAAAGCGAAAGAATTAGGTCAAGAATTTACTACAAGACAATATATAATTCAAGTGGTAATTTTTGGTGGAGCAGGAGCTGTTGTAGCCTATCTTTATTTTAGAAGTATCACATGGGCTATAATCTATGCAGTAGCAGCAATAGCCTTTATTCCTTATTTAGCAGTATTACGTTGTAAAAGAATATATAGTGAATACATTTTTGAACAAATTCAAGTTTATACTACAAACGTTATTATGGAATTTAATACAACTCAATCATTTGTTAAATCTCTAGAAGGTGTAAGAGATAGTGGAATACTTGAAAATCCTGTTCTAGAGGATGTAATAACTATGATTGATATGGCTTATAAAAATGGTACAATTGAAGAAAGTATAGAATTCTTTAATAAAAAATATCCTTATTATATGGTAAAAAATATGCATCAATTATTCTTACAAATAACCAATGAAGGTGCTCATGATTCTGGAGAATCCCTAGAAAATATGATGTCAGATATTGATGCCCTAGTTGAAGGTGTTTACCGTGATAAAATGGATAGGGCAACATTCCATACAAAGTTTATTACTTTTGGATGCGCTCTATACTTACTAGTAATGTTAGTTCAATTTCTATTAGGAACAGAAAATTACATAATGATGTTAGACGAATGGTATGTAGCATTACTTCTACATGCAGTAATAATTGTTAACTCTTATTTCCTATTAAAAGGTGAAAAATTCTATAATGAAGATACGGGGGTAGAGTAATATGTTAATTGAAGCCGCGATTTTAGGTGTTATCATTTTCTTTGTTTTTGAATATAACGGAACTATAAGTTTAAATAAATTCTTTAATGATAACAAATCAATATTTAAAGGTTTAAAAGAAGGAAATTTCGATTTCTTAGTAAAAGCCAAATATGGTGATGGAGTAGACATAGATAAAATATTTACAACAAGAATTAGAAATGGATTAATAACTATAGCAGTTATGATACTATTATTTATAAATAATATAGAATATACCAAAATACTATTAAGTTTTCTAGCTGGATATGTAGTATTTAAATTACCGTATTTTGAATTAAACAATTATTACAAAAGTCACTTACATGAAATAGATTCAATGTTACCATACTACTTAAAAAGTTTGGAAATATTAATTCAACACTATACTGTACCAGTAGCTTTAGGAAAATCTTTAGAAGATGCTCCTCAAATTTTTCAAGAAGGACTAAAAGATTTATTACAGAAAATTAATGCCGGAGACTCTACAATAAATCCTTATATGGATTTTGCTAAAGAATACCCTGTTAGAGACTCTATGAGAATGATGAGATTACTATATCGTTTAAGTTTAGGAAGTAATGAAAGAAAACAAGAACAATTATTACAATTCTCTCGTTCTATTTCTTCATTACAACAAAAAGCCAGAGAAAATAGATATGCCAATAGATTAGAAAAAATGGAAAAGAAAACAATGACCATGTTAGTATGTACTGGTATTGCTATAATGATCCTCCTTTTGATATCTATAATGAATATGTTTTAAGAGAAGAAATTCTCTTTTTTTATATTCTTAGTTATGATAAAATAAAAAAGAAAGTAGAGAGTTGATATGGAAAATACTAAAAGATTAGAAAATATAATAAATGTTATTAAAAATCAAAATCTAATAAAAAACTTTACTCCAGAAAACTTAAAAACAACTCTAGAATTATTAGGACCAACATATATAAAGTTTGGCCAAATTGTTGCAAGCCATGAAGATTTAATACCATTATCTTATTGTGAAAAACTAAAAGAACTAAGAAACAATGTTTATCCTATGGAAAGAACTGAAGTTATAGAAATCCTAAATGAAGAATGTGCGAATCACCAAAAACTTTTTTCTAACATTTCAAATATTCCTATAGGTTCTGCAAGTATTGCTGAAGTATATACTGCAACTTTATTTAATGGTAATAAAATAATTTTAAAAATCCAAAGAAAAGGAATAGATAAACAAATGTTAGAAGACATAAACCTTTTTGAAAAAGTGGTTTCTTTCTTTCATTTAGACACTTTCTTAAAAAAATATATTAATATTAATGAATTAATAAAAGAATATAAAGAAATAACTATAAATGAATTAAACTTTCTAAAAGAAGCCGACAACATAGAAAGATTTACTTATAATCAAAGAACTATTTCTTATATAAAAGTACCAAAAGTATATAAAGAATTAAGTACTAAAAAACTTTTAGTTATGGAATACTTAGAAGGGATTCCTCTAAGTAATATAGAATCCCTAATTAATAAAAATTATAATTTACCAGAAATTGCTAACTATCTTGCTTTAAATTATATGAAGCAAGCTTTAGATGATGGATTTTATCATAGTGATCCTCATCAAGAAAATATTAAAATAACTGAAAATAAAATAATATATTTAGATTTTGGACTTATGGGATATTTATCACAAGATGATAAACAATTCTTAAAAAAATGCATAAAAAAAATAGTGTTTAATGACACTTATGGATTAACAGAATTATTAGCAACACTATCAAATGACTTAGTAAATAAAAGAGAATTAAATTTAAAATTAAAAAATTTATTTAATAAATATTTAAATCAATCATTAGAATCTATAAAATTCCAAACATTTTTTAAAGAATTCTTAGATATTTTAAAAAACAATAATATTCTGTTGCCAACCAATATAGTTAATTTAGGTAGAGGTATTGTAATTTTAGAAGGAGTTTTAAAAGAATTAGACCCTAAAATAAATCTATTTAGAGTCTTAAAAAATTATTTAAAACTTAATAAAGATACATTATTTACAAAAGAAGAACTTAATAAAAAAATATTAACAACATTAAATGACGCCAGTGATTTAACCAAAGTGCCAAATGAACTCTTAACATTCTTAAGAGCAGTAAATAATGGAGAAGCTAAATTTAATATAGAATTCAATAACTCTAATAAACAAATAGATAAATTTGAAGTAATGCTGCATGAATTTATTATTTGTCTTCTTGATGTAGCCTTAATAATAGGGGCTAGTTTAATGGATAAAACCAATCATCCTACACTTAGAAATATTTATATTGTTGGAATAATTATTTTATCAATTTGGTTAATTATTAGAATGTATATTGATCATAAAACTAAAGGAATGAAATAACACATGTCAAATAAACGAGTAAAAACTCGTTTTTTTAGTAATTTTATTATATAATATTATCATAACTTTATCTGACATATTTCTAAAATATAATTATTTATAATAATTATGGTGAGATTATGAAAGTAAAAATTATAGATGAAAATCATGAAAAAGACCTAGAAAAATCAGTAAATGAATTTATTAGTGAATTAGAAGATATAGTAGATATTAAATTCCAAGTATCAACTAGTATGTTTGGTTCAGAACAAATATACTGTTTTTCTGCCATGATAATATATAGAGAGTGATAATATGAAAAAAAATGGTTTTATTGAAGGATCCTTTATAGCAACTATAAATTTAGTAATAACTAAAATAATGGGAATGCTATATGTAATTCCTTTTTATAAAATAGTAGGATCCCTTGGAGGAGCACTATATGCTTATGCTTATAATATATATTCAATATTTTTAAGTATAAGTAATGCAGGAGTTCCCAATGCTATTAGTAAAATAACTAGTGAATATAATGCTAAAGGTTTAAAGGAAGCTAAAGTAAGAACCTTCACATTAGGAAAAAAAATAATTGGAAGAGTATCTATAGTAGCATTCTTAATTCTTTTTATTTTTGCTAAATCCGTTGCCACTTTAATCTTAGGTGATTTAAAAGGAGGTAACTCTATTGAAGATGTTACTTTTGTTATAAGAGCAATATCTTTTGCGGTTTTAATAATACCTCACTTATCCGTAACAAGAGGTTATATTCAAGGTCATAAATATATTGAAACAGGATCAAAAAGTCAGGTAGTAGAGCAATTTGTAAGAATACTAGTTATCCTTTTAGGAAGCTTCTTATTTTATAGAGTATTTCATGCATCACTAAGATTATCAGTTGGCGTAGCCGTATTTGGAGCTGCAGTAGGAGGGTTCTGTTCTTATCTTTACTTAAGAAGAAAAATTAACAATGAAAAAAGTGACTTGGATTTAGATAAAAATCTTCCTAAAGATGATGTATCTAATAGTGAAATCATAAAAAAAATTATTACTTATGCAATTCCTTTTGTAATAATAGCAGTTGCAACTAATCTTTATATATTTACAGACATGGTTTTCGTATCAAGAACCTTAAATTACTTAAATTATGATGCTTCTACAGTAGAATTTATTTCTAGTGCTATTTCTACTTGGGGTTCTAAAATAAATATGATTGTAACAAGTATTGCCATGGGATTCGCTACTAGTTTAATTCCTAATATAGTTACAAGTTTTCATCAGCATAAACTAGATGATGTTAATAAAAAACTAAATCAAGCAGTTAAAATGATTTACTTTATATCTCTTCCTATGACAGTAGGATTAAGTTTATTGGCAACACCAGTTTGGACAATATTTTATAATACAAATGCCTACGGAGGGAAAGTACTTAGTGCTTTAATATTTACATCATTATTTGGAAATGTTCTAATGATAGTATCAAATACACTTCAAAGTATGAATAAATTTAAATTAATATATGTTGCTAATTTATCTGGATTAATCGCTAATATAATATTAGATTTTCCTGCCATGATTCTTTTTAATAAATTAGGAATTGATGCTTATTATGGCGCTATATTTGCCTCTGTTTTATGCAACATATTAAGTATCTATATAGGACTATCTACATTAAGGAAACAACATAACTTTAAATATAGTGAGATATTTAAAACAATAATTAAAACTCTTATACCATGTGGATTAATGATTCTATCAGTTTTACTTTTAAAACCTGTATTTAATTATTTAAACTTATCAGTTTATAAAAAATTAGATGCTATTTTAATAGTAGGAATTAGTAGTATAATCGGTTCACTTGTTTATTTATTTATAAGTTATAAAATGAAGATAATAGACGAAGTAATGGGATCAAATTATCTAAATAAAATCATAAAAAAACTTACCAAAGGTAAGCTAAAAGAAAAAAATTAAACCATATACATACTTGAATTAGAATAATTATAATCAGTTTCGGTTGTTGTTTTAGAATAATTAGTTGGCATTTCTCCCTCAAGTTTATTTATTCTAGTTTCCAGTCTATTAATTTGTCTTTCAAGTTTGCTGATACGACTATCAATGTCATTTGTATAATTTTCTCCCATGTTATTTCCCATCATAGGACCTGCATAGAAACTTGAATTTGATTGAACCTGCTGTGGCATCATATTCATATTTTGCATCATAGGTTGCATAGTGTTATAAGCATTCATTCCATATTCTGAAAAAAATGAGTTACGATCTTTTTTCATGATAATTCCCCCTATAAAATTATATGAAAAAAATATAAAAAAGTTAAAGGAAGTGTTAATATGCGTTTAAGAAATGTTAAAAATGCTAAAGACATAGTAAATAATAATCCCTATGTTTTAAATAATCCAGAAAAGTATAAAGGTAATTTCCAACAAATATTTTCTAATAATCACCCAATTAATTTAGAAATAGGTATGGGCAAGGGAGATTTTATAATAGGCATGGCTTTAAAATACCCAGAAATTAACTTTATTGGTATTGAAAAATATGAATCAGTGATGGTTAGAGCTTTAGAAAAATTAAATGACTTAGAATTACCCAATTTAAAACTAATAAGATATGATGCTACTAACATTGATAACTTATTTGATAAAGAAATTAATACTCTTTATTTAAATTTCTCTGATCCTTGGCCAAAAGCAAGACATGCAAAAAGAAGACTAACAAGTCCAATATTTTTAGAAAAATATGATAAAATTTTCTCAGGACAAGCTGAAATAATTCAAAAAACTGATAATCTTGATTTATTCGCTTATTCTCTAGAATCTCTTAATAATTATGGATATAAATTTCTTAAAGTTAGTCTTGATTTGCACAATGAAGATATTATAAATGTGGAAACGGAATACGAAAAAAAATTTACTGAAAAAGGCTTTAAAATCAACTATTTACATGCTAAAAAATAGTGCAAATAGCGTTCTATTCTGATATAATCATAACATAAGTAGGTGGAAAATGAAAAAATGTATACTACTAGTATTATTGGTATTAATTGTAACAACAGGTTGTACAAATATAAATAATAATACAATAGAAAATATTATTAATAAAAAAACCAAATTAAACTATAAAAATAAAGTATATAACGTATATCATCCAGGATATGAATATTATATGCCTAAAGGATTAAGTGTCAAAAATGTCAATGAAATGAATGAAATAATAACAAGTAATAAATATACTTATTATTTATACGTAGACTTAGTAAGCATCTATAATGATACACAAATAGCTTACGAAGAAGAAAGCAACTTATATAAATCACTTAAAATAAAATACAAAGATTTAACAGGATATTTAAAAATCAAAGAATTAAATAACGATTATTTAGTTGAAATTATGTATAATTATGCTAAAATAGAAGTGATAGTGGAAGAGAGTGATATTAATAAAACGATTAATAATTGTATGACTATCTTATCAACTATTAAATATAACAAAAGTATTATAGAAAACTTAATGCAAGATAATTTGTTAAATTATAAAGATGAAACCTTAGATTTATTTGACAAAGTTACCAAAGAAGATAATTTCATAAAATACGAACAAGATTATGATGACTACGAAAGTAAAATACCTGATTTTGACATCATAAATTAGAGAGGCGAATTATAATGAAAATAATGAAAAGAATAAAAGATATTTTATTTGATGAAGAAGAAGTAGAGATACCTGTTATTGAAAAAGAAACAAAAAAACCAGAAAAAGTTATAGAAATTACTGAACAAAAAGAAGATAGTATAAAAGAAATAAAAATGCCTAGAGAAGATTTTAGTGATAAAGAAAATTTAAAAAGTGAATTAACGTTTCCTTTTCCAATAGAATTTGATGAAGAAGAATTAGAAAAAACTAAACCAATAGAAAATCTTCCAAAAAGAACAGAGACACCAAGAAAAAGAGAAAATAATTTTCATTCATACAATCATGAACCAGAACCTAGAAAATCTTCTCGAGAAATAAAAGACTATAGTTCATACCTAAGAACAAAAGAAGAGAAAAAACAATTTAAACCAACTCCAATCATATCACCAGTATATGGAGTATTAGATCAAAACTATAAAAAAGAAGATTTAGTTGTTAAAAATGAAATAAAAAGAAAACCTATAAATAAAGAGAAACTTGATTTAGATGAGATTCGTAAAAAAGCTTACGGTGAAACTGAAGAAAAAACAGAAAAGTTAGAAATAATTGACTTAGAAGATCCAATAATCGATCCAACAAAACCAATTGGAGAATTAATGGATGAAAGTGATGGTATAGAAACACCTAAAATTGGTAATACTAAAGATGAACCAACAGTTGAATTAAATGATTTAATAGATCAAAAAGATGACATTGAAAAAAGATTAGTAGAAACAAATGATGATGACGTCATTGATGAAGATGATGCAGATTTATTTAGTTTAATTGATTCGATGTATGAAGAAAATAATGAATAAAGTTGGGAGACAAAAAATATGGAATTTTTATTAGATTTATTGCCTATAATAATATATATACTATTGATAGTTTTATTAGTAATTGGTATATACGTATTAATAAGAGCCATTAATATAGCAAATAGAATAGATGTTTTATTAGATAATGTTGAAGAAAAAGTTAATTCTTTAAATGGATTCTTTAAAGTATTAAACTTCACAACAGATAAAATTACTATAGTTAGTGAAAGATTAATGGATGGAATAGTATCTGTAATAAAAAAACTGTTCCATAAAAGAAAGGAAGAGGACGATTATGAGTAAAAAAGGTGTAGGAAAAGTACTAGCAGGAGCTGCTATTGGTGTTGGTATAGGAATGCTATTCGCTCCAAAAAAAGGTAGTGAAACTAGAGAAGACTTAAAAAATAAACTAGATGAACTAGTTAAGAAAGTAAAAAAAATCGATGTAGAAGAAGTAAAAGAAACTGTAGAAAAGAAAATCGAAGAAATAAAAAGTGAACTAGAAGACTTAGATAAAGAAAAAGCTTTAAAATTAGCTGAACAAAAAGGTGAAGAAATCAAGAAAAAAGTTGCAGACTTAGCAACTTATGTAAAGAAAAAAGGAACACCTGTTTTAGAAAAAGCTGTTGATGAAGTTAGAACATCAACAATTAAAGTATTAAAAAATACTATTAAAAGATTAGAAGAAACAGAAAAAAATTCTAAAAAATAATGCATTAAATGCATTTTTTTTAATTAAATATTTTCTTTTTTTTTGCTTTGTGTTAAACTATTAATATAGTAGGGTGAGTGTATGAAAGACAAGAATGCTTTATCATTAGTAAAAAGATATGATGGTTCCTATTTTTATATAGTAGAACTAGGTTTTTCTAATGGCTTATATAAATATGTTCTTGCAAATTGGGATAACGGATTAACTGAACCACTGGTTATTTATAGCCACACTAAACGCTCCAACCTTACTGCTGTTGAACAAGAATTTTTTGATAACAATCTTTTAAGCCAAGAAAGATTAAAAAGGTATTTAGGAAAAAATAATACTTACATTGGCGGAATAGATCGTTATGACAATAATCTTGTAAGAGAATTTAAAGACGGTTTAATAAGACCAATAAAATACAAGGTTTATATTAGAAATAATAATTATATACTAATTGATTATATTACTGGAGGACCAGTAAATACCTATAATATAGATGAATTTATTAGTAAAGATAATCAAATGAACTTTAATTCATCTACAATATATACTGAAAAAGATTTACTAAATCTAACAGAAGAAGAACAACCATTTGTTTTAAATGAACTCTTAAATCAAGAAAGAGTTTTAAAAAAAGTAACAAATAATCATGGTTATGTTGGAACTATAGAAAAAATAAATGGTACTTATAAAAAAGTAAGAAGCGAAAAAAACGAACTCGAAATAGCAAATAAATATTGACTTCTAAAAAAAATATAGTTAAAATAGTTTTATTATCAAAGAGGATGTGGTGATGTATGAAAAAAATATTAAAAGCTACTAACTCTTTTTTGTGCGGATAGATACTTTTTTAAAGTGTCTATTTTTTTATTATAAGGAGGTATTTTATGAATACAATTACAATAGAAATGCTTTTAGAAAAAATTAAATCATACAATCCATCAGAATTAGACAAAGTAAAAAAAGCCTATATACTTGCAAGAGAATTACATAAAGATCAAGTTAGAGAAAGTAAAGAACCTTATATAATTCATCCTCTAAATGTCGCCTATATTCTTGCAGATATGCATGCTGATGGAGATACTCTTTGTGCTGGGCTTTTACATGATGTAGTTGAAGATACTAATGAAACAATAGAACAAATTGAAGAAGAATTTGATAAAACAATTGCCAACTTAGTTTTAGGAGTAACTAAGATAAATAATTTACATTTTAATAATAATTTAGAAGCAACTACGGCTAATTTAAGAAGAATTATTACTAGCATTAATGATGATGTCAGAATAATTATAATAAAACTAGCAGATAGACTTCACAACATGAGAACTTTAGAATTTAAAAAACCAGAAAAACAAGTAAGAAATGCTAAAGAAACTTTAGAAATCTATGTTCCAATCGCCTATTATTTAGGAGCTTATCGCTTAAAATGTGAATTAGAAGATTTATGTATGAAATACCTTTATCAAGAACAATACTTAGATATCAAAAATACTGTAACTAAAATAGAAAAAGACTATGATAAATGTTATAAAAAATTAGATAAAGAAGTTAATAAATTACTAACAAAAAATAAAATAAAATATGAATCAAGATTAAGAGTCATTAATCCCTATACTCTATTAAAAAAATTAAATAAAAAATATGATATAACAGATATCCATGATTTAGTAAATTATAAAATAATGGTTAATTCTATTAAAGATTGTTACATAGTCTTAGGATTAATTCACTCGAAATTTACTCCAATAAATTATAAATTTAAAGACTATATTGCCACTCCTAAAACCAACATGTATCAATCACTTCATACTACAATTTTTGGACCAGATGAAAAACTCATACAAATTCAAATTAGAACAAAAAAACAAGATGACATGAATACTTATGGATTAACATCTTATTGGAGAGTTTATAGAGGATTTGGACCTCAAAAAATGCAAGAAGATCTGATGAAAAAATTTCAATTTTTTAAATCTCTAGGATTCTTAAATAATATTATTGAAAATAATGAAGAATATTTAAATAAAATAAAGACAGAAGTATTCACAAACAATATATACGTATATACTTCAATCGGAGAAATAGTAGAATTACCTGTAAATTCTACACCAATAGATTTTGCCTATAAAATTCATACAGAAATTGGTAATAAAATAGATAAAGTAATAATTAATGGAAAAATAGTTCCTATTGACACTATATTAAAAAGTAAAGATAGAATTAGAATAATTACTAGTAAATCTAATACCGTAAATAAAAAATGGCTTGATTTTGCTAAAACCACTTATGCTAAAAATAAAATAAAAGAAAGTCTTTCAAAAATGTTGTAAAACATTACAACATTTTTTTTAATTACAAAATTATTATGTTATAATTTATTAGAATGGAGGTAATTTTTATGTTTAAAGGAGAAACATGGAAAACAAGTATAAATGTTAATGATTTTATTAACAATAATTATAAAGAATATTTAAAAGATGAATCTTTTTTAGAAAGCACAACTCCTAAAACAGATAAAGTTTGGGATTCATGCCTAAAACTAATTAAAGAAGAAATAAAAAAAGGAGTAATTGATATTGATACAGATCATACTTCTGGAATAAATACTTTTGCTCCAGGATATATAGATAAGGACTCTGAAGTAATAGTAGGACTTCAAACAGATGCTCCCTTAAAAAGAATAGTTAATCCTTATGGTGGAATCCGTATGGTATATAACTCTTTAAATGCTTATGGATACAAACTAAATGAAGATGTAGATAAATACTTTAATATGTTTAGAAAAACTCATAATCAAGGAGTATTTGATGCTTATACAAAAGATATGAGAACTGCAAGAAGTGTAGGACTATTAACAGGACTTCCTGATGCTTATGGAAGAGGAAGAATAATTGGAGATTATAGAAGAATTGCTCTATATGGTATAGATTTTCTAAAAGAAGAAAAACAAAAAGATTTGGATAATCTAACAGGAGAAATGACTGAAGAATTAATACGTCTAAGAGAAGAAGTATCAATGCAAATAAGAGCATTAGATCAAATAAAAGAAATGGCTGCATCTTATGGATTTGATATTAGTTTAGGAGCAACAAATGCTAAAGAAGCAGTTCAATGGTTATACTTTGGATACTTAGCAAGTGTTAAAGAAAATAATGGGGCTGCCATGAGTTTAGGAAGAGTAGATGCTTTTCTAGATGCTTACATTGAACATGATTTAGAAGAAGGTTTAATAACTGAAAAAGAAGCTCAAGAATTAATTGATCAATTTATTATAAAACTTAGATTAGTAAGACATTTAAGAACACCAGAATATGATGAATTATTCTCAGGAGACCCAACTTGGGTAACATGTTCAATTGCTGGTATGAATAATGAAAAAAGTTATGTTACCAAAACAAGTTATCGTATTATAAATACACTAAATAATTTAGAATCATCACCAGAACCTAACATGACAATTCTTTGGAGTGAAAATCTTCCAGAAAACTTCAAAAAATACTGTGCCAAAATGTCCATAAAAACAGATTCTATTCAATATGAAAATGATGACATAATGAGACCACTATATGGAACAGATTATGCTATAGCATGTTGCGTAAGTGCTATGAAAGTAGGACGTCAAATGCAATTCTTTGGAGCTCGTACTAATTTAGCAAAATCTTTACTATACTCTCTAAATGGTGGAATTGATGAAATAAAGAAAATTCAAGTAATCAAAGGATTTGAGAAAAATACAGATGAAATTCTAGAATACAAAACAGTAAAAAAAGCTTATTTCCAAATGTTAGAAAGAGTAGCAGAATTATACGCAAATACTATGAATGTTATTCACTATATGCATGATAAATATGCTTATGAAGCTGGACAAATGGCCCTTCATGATACCAAAGTAGAAAGACTAATGGCCTATGGAGTAGCTGGATTATCTGTAGCAACTGATTCTCTATCAGCAATAAAATATGCCAAAGTAAAACCAATAAGAGATGAAGACGGAATTGCAATTGACTTTGAAATTGAAGGAGATTATCCAAAATATGGAAATGATGACGATAGAGTAGATGATATTGCTAAAGAAATTCTAGAAAAATTCTATAGTGAATTAAAAAAACATAAATGTTATAGAAATGCCAAACCAACACTTTCAGTTTTAACAATTACTTCAAATGTCGTTTACGGTAAAAAAACTGGATCAACTCCAGATGGAAGAAAAGCTGGAGTACCATTTGCACCTGGTGCTAATCCAATGCATGAAAGAGACAAGAGTGGTGCTATTGCTTCACTAAATTCAGTAGCAAAATTAGACTACGCCAATTGCTGTAGAGACGGTATTTCTAACACATTCTCAATAGTTCCTAAATCTTTAGGAAAAAATCTTGATGAACAAGTAGATAATTTAGTTACTTTATTAGATGGATATTTTAATCATAATGCTCATCATTTAAATGTAAATGTTTTAACAAGAGAAACTTTAATTGATGCAATGAATAATCCAGAAAAATATCCACTATTAACTATAAGAGTATCTGGATACGCAGTAAGATTCAACAGACTAACAAAAGAACAACAACAAGAAGTAATCTCAAGGACATTCCATGAAAAACTCTAATGGTAGTGTTGGAAAAATAGAATCATTCAGTACAGTAGATGGTCCTAAAATAAGATCAGTAGTATTTCTAACAGGATGTAGTTTAAGATGTATATATTGTCATAATCCAGAATTTTTAAAACAACAACCAAACAATACAAATAGTGAAGAATTAGCAGAAAAACTATTAAGAAATAAAGAATATTTTAAAAACGGAGGAGGAGTCACTTTTTCAGGAGGTGAACCCCTTCTCCAAAGTGATTTTATAATTGAAACCTGTAAAGTACTAAAAAAACATGATATACATATAGCATTAGATACAGCAGGAGTAGGTAATTATAATAAAGAAATATTTAATTATGTAGACTTAATTATTCTTGATATAAAAGCCTCTAATAATTTATTATTTCAAAAAATAACTAAATTTAATAAACTAGAAGAAAGCTTAAACTTTCTAAAAGAATGTTCTAACTATAATAAACCAGTTTGGATAAGACAAGTAATAGTTCCAGGAATTAATGATAAAAAAGAAAATATATTAGAATTAAAATATTTATTAAAAAAATATAACAACATAGAAAAAATAGAATTATTACCATATCATAGAATGGGTATAGAAAAATATAAAGAACTAGGAATACCCTATAAGCTAGAGAATACCAAATATATGTCTGAAGATAAAATAAAAGAATTAGAAAACTACTTATACAGTTAATAATCACCAATTAGGTGATTTTTTTAACCCTTGACAGGGGGGGGGGGGGGCTAAATGTATAATGGTAAGTAGTATAGGGTTCCTGGTCTACTTATAAAGTTAGACAAAATATTCTATATTAATAATGTATAATTAAATATAGAGAGTAGTGGTTCTATGAAG
>CAKOLD010000016.1 GCA_934096015.1 uncultured Bacilli bacterium | reverse complement strand
CTTTTAACATAGAACACTGTTTTTTCATAGAAAACAAATCTACAATATCTCTATCTTTATTTCTTGCACGTAAGTACAAAAAAGGAATAGCAACCTTTGTTCCATTATTTAAAGTATCAAAATCAAGTGTTGAAACTATAGAAATATTACCACTCTCTAAAGCTTTTATTATAGAATTTTTATTAATAACAGAAAAATCACTTGTAAAATAATCACAACCACTTTTTTTACAACACATTCCTCCACACTTTTTACATAACTCTTTATTTTCGTAATTCATATATTTCACCCTCAAGACACGTATTCTATCATCAATTACAAAAATAGTCAAAACTCTTTAATATCGCAAATTGCTTTTTACAATTTCCTGTGTTAAGATGGACCTGAAATACAATGCAAAAAAGGAAGAATCAAATGAATAAAAGAATAAACATAATAAAAAATATTGTTATAGTTTTAAATCTAATAATATACATATACCTTGTTTTATTAGGCAGAAATCAATACATATATAATATTAATTATCCAAAATGTATACTATTTATGATTTTATTAAGTCTAATTATTTATACATATGGAATTTTAATAAATAAAGATAAAACATTTAAATCTAACATAATTATATACATATTATTCTTTATTTTATTACTATTTAGTATTACATTTGTTATTGGTAGAGAAAAAATCCACTTTTATAACTGGTGGTATGGTGGCCAATACAAACCATTTTATACTATAAAAAACCAACTTAAATATGGAAGTACTATATCAATAATAAAAAATATTATAGGTAATAGTATAATGTTAATTCCCCTATCATTTCTATTAATGACTAAAAATAAAAAATATAATAATATTTTAAAACAAACCATAATTACATTACCAATAATTATTTTAATAGAAATACTTCAAGCATTTACTCATACAGGTTCTTTTGATATTGATGATATTATTTTAAACTATTTAGGTACTATATTATTTACTTTTATAATAACCAGATTTAATCTTATTGATAAAATCAAAAAACTTTTTTATACAGATTTTAAATTAAAAGATTTCACCAAAAGACTATTATTTTATATTAGTATAATAATTTTAATTGTGTTTGATATTTTTTTGTTTATTCATTAATTAAATTAAAATCATTAAAAAAGCTCGTAAATACGAGCATTATTTCTAACTGGGGCGAAATATGGGGATCGAACCCATGCATACCGGAGCCACAATCCGGCGTGTTAACCACTTCACCAATTCCGCCATGACAATAATCATTTTAACAGATAATCATCATTTTTGCAACTACTAATTATTAATTTAATAAAGTGTCAACTTATGACACTTTATTTTATTATATATGGATCTTCTAAAGAACCAGCACCACTTGCAACAACCAACTTATTTTGTAAGTACATTACAGGTCTTACATCAGTTTCTGTTTTAACATTACAATCACTACTAATTGTATTTGTAGAAACAATCTTTTCTTCATTATTTTCTACAACTTTATCTTCTTTATAATTAATACAGAACACTTTAGATTCA
Organism: uncultured Bacilli bacterium; assembly: GCA_934096015.1. Lineage (GTDB taxonomy): Bacteria > Bacillota_I > Bacilli_A > RF39 > UBA660 > CAKOLD01. The sequence goes on along the minus strand of CAKOLD010000016.1, from coordinate 18,375 downwards.
TCACTTGAATTTGGCATAATAGTATACTCAGTCACATTTGTTTTTAACCATGCTTCACTGCTTACATAATCACTTAAATACATTAAACCTATAGAAGATTTACCTTCCTTATTAAAACCTTCATTTGCAATATAATTTCCTCTTTCGTATTTATAATAATCTTCTCTATTATCTAATACTTTGTCAACTCCAGCAGTATAATAAGTTACTTCTTTTAAATTATCTTTTATAACACTATTTAAAGAGTTTTTATATTCTAAATTTAAATATGTATTTAAAGAACTTGTTATATAATTATTATTTTCCCCAAATAATTGTTTACCAATACTTTCATTCGTAATTAATTTTAAATATTCTTCATCATCTATTAGTGATACTCCTAATACTCTATAAACCGTTTCTCCTATTTTTACATAGTTTTTAGTTCCTTCAGTATCTCTATAAATTCCATTTTCATTAACTAAATTATTTTCTAACATAACTTTATTAAGTAATAAAGTTTCATCATAAACTTGAGTGATATTACCATCCTCTAAATCATTTCCAACATAACCACCATCGGCAGTAAATTTAACTAATTGATTTTTATCAGTACTATTTTTTAAAACTAGTACAACATCTTTACTAGATTTCATATCAATTAATCCCTTTGTTTCATTTTCTGATACACTGGATTTTAAAACCGTAACATTACCTTCATAATTTAATCTATAAATAGTTGCTACATCATAATCGTTTTTAACATTTATAGTTATTTTTTTTACTTCATATGGTTTTAAAGTAATAGTATTATCTTTTAAATCAGCACTTGTCAATATGTAACCTAATTTAGCAACTTTCATATCCGTTGCTGTACCTTTTTCATTTGCTACAAAGTATGCAAAAGTATTTTTTAAAGCATAACTAAATACAACTAATAAAATTACAGCCAAAAAATATATTACTAATGATTTTTTGTTTTTCATAAATATTCCCTACTCTCTATATATATAATAAAGCATTAATAAAAAAAGACAAGATTTAAATAAATTCTTGCCTTTATTTTTACATTTTTGGTTCTATTTTTTCTTTTCCACCCATATATGGTCTTAATACTTTAGGAATATTTATACTACCATCCTCATTATAATTGTTTTCAAGTAAAGCAATCAAAGCGCGTGTATTTGCAAGTACTGTATTATTTAAAGTATTTACATAATAAGTTCCATTTTCTCCTTTAGTTCTAATTCCTAATCTTCTTGCTTGAGCATCTCCTAAAGTAGAACATGATCCAACTTCAAAATATTTTTGTTGTCTTGGACTCCAAGCCTCTACATCACATGATTTAACCTTTAAATCTGCTAAATCACCACTACAACATTCTAAAGTTCTAACTGGAATATCCATATTATTAAATATTTCTACAGTGTATTTCCACATCTTATTATACCAATCCATCGCCTCTTCTTGTTTACATAAAACAATCATTTCTTGTTTTTCGAATTGGTGTACTCTATATATACCTCTTTCTTCTATCCCATGTGCTCCAACTTCTTTTCTAAAACATGGTGAATATGAAGTCATTGTAATAGGTAAATCACTCTCTTTAATGATTTGATCCTTAAATTTACCTATCATAGAATGTTCTGAAGTTCCAATTAAATATAAATCTTCTCCCTCAATTTTATACATCATAGCGTCCATTTCTGCAAATGACATAACTCCTGTTACAACATCACTTCTTATCATAAATGGAGGAATACAATAAGTAAAACCTTTTTCAATCATATAATCTCTAGCATAAGCAAGCATCGCACTTGATAACCTAGCCGCATCTCCCATTAAATAGTAAAAACCATTACCACTTGTTCTACCACTTGATATTTTATCTAAGCCATTAATTTTTTCCAAGATTTCTGCATGATAAGGTATTTCATAATTAGGTACTATTGGTTCTCCAAATTTTTCAATTTCCACGTTTTCAGAATCATCTTTTCCTACTGGAACAGTTTCATCTATAATATTAGGAATAACCATCATTTTTTCTTTAATTACTTTTTCAAGTTCTTCTTCTTTATCTCCAAGTTTTAATAACTCATCATCAATATTTTTAACTTCTTCTTTTACCTTAGTAGCTTCCTCAATTTTTTTATCTTTCATTAAAGAACCTATACTTTTACTTAAACTATTCTTATTAGCTCTTAAAGTATCTCCCTTTAATTTAGCTTCCCTAAATTCTTTATCTAGTTCATACACTTCATCTACTATTGGCAATTTTTCATCTTGAAATTTCTTTCTTATATTTTCTTTAACTAATTCTTTATTTTCTCTTATTAATTTAATATCTATCATTTAAACTATCCTTTCTTATAATTAAAATAAATAAAAAAGCACCATACTTAAGGAGTCTTTAAGTGACGGTGCCATCCTATTTTTTACTTAATTTTATAACGGTTTTAACCGGCAGTGATTAACTGCACTAGCAGGTAGATTCATATAAAATATTATTAGTTTTCACCAGCCACTAATTCTCTATAAAATATCTTTATACTATAATCCTGCGTAATCGCTTTACAAACTCATATTAACACTATTTTTTTACTTATGCAAGAATTATTTAATATATTCCATACTTATTAATTCTATATCATTTGATATTAAAGACTTATTTAAATTTATATCTTTAGCTAATTCAGTAGATAAATATTTTTTACTATCATCAGTAAATATTGTTACTACATTATCATAGCCACTTAAAACTGTCCCAAGAAAATTAGCACCACTACTTATTCCTACTCCCAAACCAAATTTTTTGGCTAACAATCTTGACATATTGATCGCATCCTCATCATTTATATCAATAACTTTATCAATAAGCTTCTTATCTACAATAGAAGGAATAAAATCATCACCAATTCCTTCTATTTTATGATTACCTTTACTCATTCCATCCGTAAGAATTGGTAGAGTATCTGGTTCTATAGCAATTATTTTAATATCTGGATTATACTCTTTTAATCTTTTACTAACTCCCATAAGTGTCCCACCCGTTCCAATACCATTTAAAAATGCTTGCACTATAGGAACTTGTTCGATTATTTCTTTTCCAGTAGTTTCATAATGAGCTAAAATATTTTTTAAATTATCAAATTGATTAGGTCTAAATCCTTTAAGTTTTAATGCAAGTTCATCTGCTCTTTTAATAGATTCTTTAAAGCCACCTTCCGCATGAGTTACTAAATATACTTTTGCCCCATATAACTTCATCAAGTTAACTCTCTCTTTACTAACCCAATCTGGCATAAAAATATAAACGTCATGACCATAAAAAGCTCCTAGTGCTGCAAAAGATATTCCAGTATTCCCACTGGTAGCTTCAATAATAGGCATACCCTTTTTTAAAGTACCATCTAAGTAAGAATTTCTTATTATATAATCTGCTATTCTATCTTTAATACTTCCTGTGTAATTATAATACTCTAATTTAGCATAAGTATTTCTTTCATTTCCTTTATATTTATATTTTATTTTTATCATAGGAGTATTTCCAATTAAATTATTCATTACACACCTCTAATTTAATATATGTTACTTATAAAAAACGTCTATATCAACATCTCCAGAAATACCATCAATTTTTCCATCACTACATAATTGCCAAAATTTATATTTTCCTTTATAGTCTGATAAAGTATTATTTGTATAGTGTGCAAGCCAAACATCGTAATTATTTCTATTTTTCCAAATATTTTCTAAATAAAATTTGCTACTATATAACATAGCACTGTATCCTGCATCTTCTACAGTTTTCATAAAAGAATCTGCTATTTCATTTATATCATAAAAACTTAATTTGTAAGTATTCCATTTTGACCAATTTTCCCAATCAAATACAATTGGTAAATCTATTTTTTCATGCTTAAGTTGTTTTATTATCCATTTTGCTTGTTTAATAGATTCTTCTTTTGACATAGCCATACTATATAAATATACCCCAACTTTTAAACCTGCCTTCTTAGCATTTTTAATATTCTGTTTAAATTTTGAATCCATACTAATTTCTTCATTTAAATCTTGTTGTACACCAATACGCATTAAAACAAATTCTGCTCCGGCATCTTTTATTTTAGTGTAATCAACATCTCCTTGCCATCTAGAAACATCAATACCAATTTCAGTATCTTCTGTTTTATACTTATCTAAAACATCACTAAACAACACTTTTGTTGGTTCTGCTTTAGTATTATTTGTATCCTTATCATTCTTTTTAGGAGGATCAATTACATTAATAGTCATATTAAAATTATTTCTATTTGAACTCGAATCAGTTACTGATATTTTTACTTTATAAGTTCCCACTTTATTAAAATCATAATCTCCATCAACTGTACATTGAGGCTCTCTATCATAATTATCACCATACATAACTAAATCACAAATATTTTGTTCATTTCCAACATAAAAAGTTTTATTTGGCCCACCATATATTTTAGGTTCAGTAGTATCCACAACATTATAATTTATATGATATAAATACTTTTTCTTATTTATCTTAAAATACCAATCATAAGTATTTTTACCCAATTTTTTAGGAACTATTTTTATATTATCTATAGTTATATTTGTTTCTTTAATAATATCCTTTAAACTTATTTCCTCATAAATCTCATAATTAGTATCACTCATTTTTATGTAATAATCTTTTGGTAACTTATCTACTATAACTTTATTACATCCAGTAAGCATTAATAAAAACATTAATAATAAGCTTATTTTACTTCCTTTCATTTTTACCTCTAATTTTCTTTTATATAATTCTTTATATAATCTAAAATTTCTGTTGTCTTAATATCAATAGCTTTATCTTCCGTTCTTAATTTAAATTCTACATATCCATCATTTAATTTTTTCCCAACAGTTATTCTTATAGGAACCCCTATTAGTTCCATATCATTAAACTTAACTCCTGGTCTTTCTTCTCTATCATCTAAAATAGTATCTATATTGGAATTTTGTAACTGTTCATATAAATTATTAGAAAATTTCATACATTCTAAATCTTTAGTATTTAAAGCACAAATAGCAACTTTATACGGTGCTATTGATAAAGGAAATCTTATTCCAAATTCATCATTATTTTGTTCTACAACACTTGCTAAAATACGTTCCGCACCAATACCATAACTTCCCATTACTACTGGTTTATCTTCATTATTTTCATCTTTATAATATAATCCTAATTTAATTGAATATTTTGTACCCAATTTAAATGTATTTCCAATTTCAATACCTTTTTTAAAATATAAATGACCTCCACAATTTGGACATACATCATGTTCAACAACATTAACTATATCCTCTGCCATATCATAAGAAAAATCTTCAACATTAGCATTTATATAATGATAATTTTCTTTATTACTTCCAATAACAAAATTATGCATTTTTAAAACTTCATTATCGACAACGATCTTAGTATTTTTTAAATTAATAGGTCCTGTAAATCCAGGAACAGCATTACTAGTACTTATTAAAATATCATCTGCAAAATTAACTTCATCACATTTAAATAGCTTACTTACTTTCGTTTCATTTAAAGTTCTATCTCCTCTTATAAAGAAAGTTACTAACTCCCCATTAATATTCATTAATAAAGCTTTTACTGATTTTTTAATATCTACATTTAAAAAATCACAAACATCTTCAATAGTTTCTTTATTTAAAGTTTCCACTAATTCTATTTTTTTATGTTCTTCTTTATTTTCTTCTACTTTAAAAGTAGATATCTCTAAATTAGATGAGTAATCACATTTATCACACAATACTACAGTATCTTCTCCAATATCAGTTAAAGCTTGAAACTCTTCCGATAAACTTCCACCCATAGCTCCAGTATCAGCTCTTACAATAGCATAATTAACCCCTATTCTATCAAATATATTTTTATAAGCATTAAACATCTTCTTATAAGATTCATCTAATCCTTGTTCATCTTTATCAAAAGAATAAGCATCTTTCATTATAAATTCTCTTACTCTAATTAATCCAAAACGAGGTCTAGCTTCATCACGAAATTTTGGAGCTTGTTGATAAATAGTAAATGGTAAATTTTTATAACTTTTTACCATTGATTTAGCAGCAATTGCAAACAATTCTTCATGCGTAGGGCCTAATACATAAGGTTTTTCATATCTATCCTTAAAATGAAACATACTTTTACCAAAAGCATCAACTCTACCACTTACCGCATATACATCTGTTGGAATCATTGAAGGCATTAGTAATTCTTCAGCTCCTGCTTTTCTCATCTCTTCATCTATAATATTTCTAATATTATTTAAAGCTTTTAATCCCATTGGTAAAAACATATAAATACCTGATGATACCTTTTTAATCATTCCTGATTTAACTAAAAGATTACCTGATGTTGAATCCTCATCCTTTACATTTTCTCTTAAAGTATAAAAATAACTTTTACTTAATTTCATAATTCTCCTCCTAAAAAAAATGATACCACTTTAAAGGAGCTTAAAGCGGTACCATCCTTACTTTTACTTAATTTTAGATAACGGTATTAACCGGTAGTGATTAGCTACTCTCAGAGATAGGATTTATTAAATCATTTATTAGTTTCCATCAACCACTAACTTTCTTAAAAATAAACTTAATAAACATGTTCTCTTCTTTGATTTATAGGTATATCTTATATTAAATTCCTTTCAAAGTCAAGCTTTATCCTATAAGACATTCAACATGATCTGACAAATAAGAATCAAATATTTTATTAAATTCTTCTTTATTAATTATGCTATCATAATTATCTAAGATAACTCTATATTCTATACCACTATCAATCATTTCATTTATAATATTTATTAATGAAAATTCAATTATAATATTAAATATAGTTCTTTGTTTAAAGTTAGTTAATAATATAACTTGTCCATGATCTTTTAATTCAAAATCTTTTCCTACACATATTTTATTTAATAAATTAGGTCTCTGAGCAAATGAACCTAGATTCTGTCTTAATACTGACAAAATACCTCCTTTAGTTTCTAATGGCGCATTAATTACACTTGAAGTTATAACACTCATATAATTCAAAACATCTAAATTATTTATATAATCACACATCGTATCAAACTCATCATTACTAACTTTGATTACTTCTTTTAAAGTTAAATCTCTTTTATTATTTAAAATATATAAACATATCCCTATAAAAACACTTCTAGCAGCATTATCCCAATAAGGATCCATTCGATCATCACTATGAAAAAGTAAATTTCCAAAACAAACTATTTTTTCTATAGCATTATCTATATCTCCATTTTCAAATAACTTTTGAGCAACAAATAAAGGATTATAATGAACACTATTATCTAAATCACTTATATCAAATTTAATTACTTCATAACCTGCATCTTTAAATTGTCTTTCATACTCTTTATTGGTATCAAGAATGACCATACTCTTATTTTGAGATATATATTCTTCAATCTTTTTTTCTATTTCTTTTTTATTTTCACATATTATTTTCTTCATCTTTATCTCTCCTTTTTTTTAGTAACTATATTATTTATTTCATAGCCATCCAAATTTATTTTTCCATTCACTATACTACTTCTAGTTTTATCTATTATTTTTAAAATATTTTTCTTCTCAATTATATCATTTAATAATTTTTCTCTTTGTTTCAAAAATATTTCATCACTTAAATTATCTTTATATAATTTTATTTCATCTAAACTAAAACCCATTTGTTTTAACAATATTATAGAATAATATTCCTGTAAACTATCTTCATCATAATATCTATATGAAGTAAATTTATCAATTACTTTTGGTTTTAATAAATTTATCTCATCATAATACCTTATTGTTTTAATATTAGATTTAACTATATTTGCAAATTCTCCTATTTTATACATAAATATCACTTTCTATTTTTTATTATAACACTCCTTTCCTTAGTTGTAATATAACATTACAGCAAACTGGAGAGTCAAGCACAAAAAAAGATATTAATTAAAATATCTATTTTTCTATTTTATAAGTAGTTCCTTCTCTAGTATCTATTAAAGTTATTCCTTCTTTTGCTAAATCATCTCTAATTGAATCAGCAAGTGCAAAATCTTTATTTTGTTTTGCTAATTTTCTTTCTTCAATTTTAGACATAATATAATCATGTCTAGAGTCAACTTCTTCCATTTTATCATTAACTAAATTTAAACTAAATACTTTATCAAAACTTCTTACTAATTCTAACTTAGTATTACCATTTAATTCTTTAGATTTTAACACATCATATAATACTGACATAGCATTAGCGGTATTCAAATCATCACTGATATAATTAATAAACTTCTCATTATACTGCTCAAACAGTTCTTTATCTAAATCTCCTTCATTAACTATATTATTAATTTTATTTAATAGTTTTTTATATGCATTAGAAGCTATATCTAGATTAGCAAAACTAAATACTAACTGTTTTCTATAATGACTATTTAAGCATAAATATCTAAAACTTAAAGGATCATAACCTTTTTTTTCTAAAACTGAAACACTTAATATAGTTCCTTTACTTTTACTCATTTTACCAGACTCATCATTTAAATGTTCATTATGAAACCAATAATTACACCATTTATGTCCAATATATGCTTCACTTTGTGCAATTTCATTAGTGTGGTGAGGAAATATATTATCAACTCCACCACCATGAATATCTAAATATTCACCTAAATGTTTTAAAGATATTCCCGTACATTCAATATGCCATCCGGGATATCCCACCCCAAATGGACTATCCCATTTAAGTTCTTGACTATCAAATTTACTTTTTGTAAACCATAAAGCAAAATCTCCTTGATTACGTTTGTTTCCATCATATAAAACTTCTTCGCGAGCTCCAACTACCATCTCATCAATTTTATGATTAGTTAATTTATAATAGTCATCTAACTTGCTTATATCAAAATAAACATTACCACCAGACTTATAAGCATAGTCTTTTTTTATTAAAGTCTCAATAATCTTTATATAATCATCTATCAAATTAGTTGCAGGTTCAACTACATCAGGCATATCACAATTAAGTTTTTTAAAATCTTTAAAAAAAGCATCGGTATAAAATTTAGCAATATCCATAACTGACTTATGTTGTGCTTTAGCACTTTTAACCATTTTGTCTTCTCCAGAATCACTATCACTACTTAAATGCCCAACATCTGTTATATTCATAACTCTCTTAACCTTATATCCCAAATACTCAAGAGTTTTTTCTAAAACATCATGACCTATATAATTCCTCATATTTCCAATATGAGCATAATGGTAAACAGTAGGACCACATGTATAAAATCCTACATAATTAGGTTTTATACTTTTAAATTCTTCTACTTCTCTAGTTAAAGTATTATATATTTTCATAATAACTCCTCCATTACTAAATATTATATTACAGAAAAACCAAAAAAACCATACTAGAATAGTACGGTTAAATTTACTTTAGCAAATTATCACTTGAAATTTCTTTATCATTTATTTCTAATTTTTTTAAGTACTCTCTTAAAGCTGTAACCATCTTATTATAACCTTCTTCACTCATATTACTTTCTACAAAATTATCATGACTATAATGTCTATAATCTTGACTTAAGTGATTTTGTCCAAAATCCCATATTTGATATTCCTTTTTAAATTCAATAAAGCTCTTATTTTCACTATATTTAAGAAATTCTTCAGCTGCTTTTTTTAATGATCCTCCGTTTTGTAAAATCCAATTCTCAATTCCTATACCACCTAATCCTCCTTCTTTTTTTAGTCCTCGATTAGGTTTATAACACTCATTTTCTTTAAATATTTTTTTAGCCTCTATTATATTTGCAAGTATAAGATTATATCTTTCTTGATCTTGTTTTTTTATTGATAACAATCTATCTTTTAAAGCCATGTCTGTAGAATAAACAACTTCATTGTTTTTTTGCATAAAAGTAATATCAATATCTACTGGTTTATCTAATCCCTCTATACTTACTTCTTTAAATCGAAAATCGCCAGCTTGAGTTTCTGAAGGATCTTTAATACTTTTAAAACTCTGTTTTAAAGACTGTTTTAACATATTTAATTTTTCTGGATCATTCATAATTGTTTTATCAAGTCGCATTATAAAATCAAAATCTCCATCCCCAGGTAAATTAGTATTTCTTCCTGTAGATCCAGTATCTATAAATTCTACATATCCTTCTGTTAAATCTCCATCCATATAAGTTTTTAATTCTAGATTTATTGAATTAAGAGCTTTTTTAATAGTTTCATTAACTACTTCTCTTTTTTTTACTAATTCATCTTGAAAAAAATCTAATGACTCTGCTATTTCCTCTATCTCTGGTGTTAACAAATCTTCTTTTTTAGAAAAATTATATTCATTTAAGTCGTATCTACTAAGTCCACTCATTTTCTCTCTTAATAAATTATAATCACTAGGACTAAATATTAAGTTACCATCCATATCAAATACCGGAATATAAAAACCATTTAAAGCAACTTCAAGTCCAATTCTCTTATCACTTTTCTCTGAGATAATATAATCTATTGCTGATGAAGGAAAACCTGTTCTAATACCATAATGATCATTGCCAGTAACCCCAGTATAAAATACTTCAAGTTTTGTTAAATCTGTTTTTGTTTCTAAGTTCTCTTTTTCATCTGTTCTAGTCACATTAAAACGTCCATCATTTTTTAAAACCAAAAAGAAATTACCATAAGTTTTGGCACTGGTTTTCGAAATAGTTTTTCTATAATCTTCTTTAATTTCACATATTCTTGCTAAATCAGTATCCAAAGGAGTTGCATCAGTATTCGAATAAGTTCCTAAGTAATCAGCAGCAACTGAACCATTATTTAAAATATTAGATAAATACTCAATTTTATCAATTCCCTTTATAAAATCTCCAACTTCTAAAGAAAAATTATAAGCATTCTTTAATCCTTTCTCATTAGCAAGTACTGACTGTGATTTAAAATATTGTACTGCCTCTTCAAAAGAATTTATTCCTGCAAAAGAACAAAACTTCCTAATTAAGGTATCTTTTAAATCTAAAGATTCATTTCCATTTATTTTTAATTTTTCTTGTAAGTCTCTAATATTCTCTATTAAATCCTCTTTATTAACTCTTTCAGTCTTTATATACTTAGTATTATTAAAAAGAGTATTTAAATGTTTAGAAAAAGTCCTTAAAATTTCTAACTCTTCATCATTAAGTTCTTCTAACCTTCTACGATTTTTATTTATATCTTCAAATATTTTAGAACCATTTTCTATATTATCTAAGTAATCTTTCAAAGATCTGTTATTAGATCCCATAGCGCATTTAAGTAAATCAGAAAATATTATTACAGTTTTAGCATTATTAGATTTTGTTTTTAAAACTGGAGATATTTTAGAATTTGAGTCAAAATTATAACCTCTAAATTCTGGATGTAAATAAAGAAATACTGAAAATGATTTAGCAAACTCTGGTAAATTATTTTTTATAAATATCTGTTCAATTGTATCAAGTTTTAATAAAGGATTATCTGAAACTAATAATTGTTTTGCTAAAGATTTTTTACACTTTAATAATTCTGCTGAATTAGTTTTAGAAATTCTGTCTAAAACTAAAAATAACATAGAAATTTTTGATATTTCTAAATCATTTATATTTTCCAACACAAATGTTTGAAATTCATCTTTTAATTCTCCGTCCTTAATTTTTCCATAATATTTAACTATTGCTAAATGTTTTTCATCAAAATACTTTGAAACTTCTAAATCAGACGTTAATGAATTTAAAATATTCCATCGTTTATTATTAAATAATTCATTAATATAATCTGGATTAAGAACAATAGCCTTTTTAAAAACATCTGGATTATCACCACGATATTTATATATTGCAGAAAATTCTCCTTTATTTAACAAATAAGAAATAATAACATCATTCTCACTATATCCAGGTCTTCTAAGCTCCTCTATTTTAAATTCATAACCCTTTTCTATAGCTAATAAAGCAACTTCTTCATCAATAGGATAATAAGTATACTTTAAACAATCAAGTTCATTTTTGTTAAGTAATTGTTTTATTATCTTTTTATTTGTACCTAAAATACTATATTTCATATATTCTTGAAGAGTAAAATCAACACTTGTATCAATATAATTATAGATTTCTGGACACTTATAAATATCTTCTTTAGTTATTGGTTTTCCAATTTCTTTATATATTTCAATAATTGATTCAATATCACTTTTATATAAATTAATTATACTTAGCAATGACTCATTATTATATATTTTTTTAATAATAGTTGAATTTACTTTTTTAAAAGAAGAATACTCTATAAGTCTAGGATATTTCTTAAATAGTTCCTTTATTATTTTCATTTCTTCTTCCATTGTCAAATCATAACTAGTACTTAATTCAATCGGCCCATAAATACTATATAATTTTTGAAATAATGTAGACTGTATTATTTGCAAATCACACCAGCCAAGAAGTCTCTTGTAATCTTTTAAATTTACAACGTACTCAATCAATTTATCATCAATATAATTATTAGATATTACATAATCCCAAACAGGATAAAAATAATCTTTATTCTTATGTATAAGTTTAAGTTGATCATATACATTATTATGTTCATAATAATTATCAGACTTACCAAATTGTTTTATATATCTAATTAAAAAATCTTGATTATTTACAAATCCATAATTTGGATCTATATTATTTTTAGAAGACTTTTTAATATCAATATTTTCTTGAGCAAAAGCTAAACTAATAATTTCATTATCTTTCCCAACATAATCATAAATTAAATTTGGATTATCTTTTATTAATTGTTCTAATTTGATTTTATACTCACCAGGTAAATCACCATCATATCTTAATAAAGTTTCTGGCCTTTCATCAAATAAGGATTTCCAAATATCAAATGTTTTCATGACAAAACAATATTTACTATCCTTTAAGTTATTTGAAACTAATAAGTATTCAATTCTTTCAGCAACAGTTTTTAATTTATCATTCAATTTTTCATATTCGCCTATCATTAAATCAAATGTGTATTTTAGTTTAGAATCTTTAGCTAAATTCAATATATCTTTATCTGATAATTGACTAAGTATCTGATAAAATTCATTTTTATCTATATTATCGATTAAATCATTTTGCCCAATAAAATTATTTTTTAAACTTTGATTTAATTTTTTTATTAAATTATATTTTGTTATAAAATTCATACTATCACTTCTATTATGATTATAACAAAAATAAAAAAAATAATATACTTTGTTGTATATTATTTTACAATAAAACTCTTAAACACAATGTGATTGTCAATTTTATCATATTTAAGCTCAGCAGTATCATTTGATACACCTAAACTACTTACTAAAGTCTCAGAATAATTAAGTTGAATTTTAGCAATATATTCACTACCTAACATTTCCACATTTAATATATCTAAAGATACTTTCATACCATTTGTACCAGGTCTTTTATTAATATAATAAACATAATCTTTACTTTTGTCATACTTATTATCCAAATTACTTTTTACTTTATCTTTTTCTTTTAAAGACTCATTAAAATATGCTTTATATACTTTATTAAAATCTTTATAAGGAAAATAGGCAGTAAGTGTATCATCAGTTGGTTCTACATCTGTAATAACTGACCCATCATTTCCTAATATTACAAATTCATTATTATCAATTGAATCTTCATTAATAATATATTCCATAATAAATAGTTGTTTATTTTTTACCTGTTTAAAAAAGTTATAATCTTTTCTAACAGCATATTTACTTGTAGTATGATAACTTTCAACTATATTAGATAATAACAACATATTAAATGAATGATCAACATTTTTAAGTTCACTACTTAAATAAGCCATTTCTGTATCTTTGTTAAATTTATTATGCCTTTTAATTAAATCAGTATTCTTATAAAAATATAATCCTGTTGCAACTAAAATCAAAACTATTATCAAAAAAGTAATTATTTTTTTCATTATTCATATCCTTTCAATTTATTTTCATTATCAACTACTAAGTTAGTTAAATTAAGTATCTCAGTTTCTAATTCTTTTATCTTAGTATCTTGACCTAATGACTCTTGTTTCAACTCTTTATAAAGAACTAAATTATCTTTATATTTGCTTAAAATCACTTTATTTTCTCTGTTGTCTTCTGTCTTCTTAATTATATCATTATTTTTATTAAATTGGTTATAATTTTTATAAATTAAAAATACATTTACAATGATTATTAAAAATACAAATATTTTATTTTTCATAATATAATACTCTCTTTCCTAAATAATTATATCTTTCAATAAATAAATTTTTATCAAAATTTCTAATAGTTCCTGTATAAGGATCACTTACAACAACACTATTTTCTTCATAACCAATTATAACAACTGCATGTTCTCCACTAATCCATTTTATTTCTTCGCCAGTTTCTTTATAGATCCAAGTTCTGGAAATATAAGGTTTAGATAAATTTATAGTAACCCAAGCCATTACTGGAATATTCCTATCTAATAAATCTGTTACATTTTTAAAATCCCATCCTTTTTTACTTACAATTCCAGGTTTAAACATATTTGCAACATCTTTTAAAGGGCCATTAAATGCTCCATAGGAATAATTAGTTTTAGGATCTCCAATAAATTCTTTTTCAGGATTACCTCCATAAGTTACTCCACCTACAGTATAAGGTAATTCCCCTTTTTTTAAATTATTAACAATATCTAAAACATTCACATTAACTTTATTATATTTTAAAAGAATATATAAAGCTACTGACTCACAACCTGTTGGATATTTAGGAAACTGATTATAAGTAATTTCATCTTTTAAAATATTATCTACTTTTACAGTATATTCATCTAGCTTTTTTTCCAAATTAATATTTTTATCTTTTAATCTATCTATATCAACGAATAAAAGTTCTAATAATTCTTCATTTTCTTTTATTAAGCGCTTTTCTAAATTAATTTTATTTTCTAACTGTTCGTATCCAGTATAATCATCTTCATCTTCTAAAAATACTAGTAAATCAGCATCATCAAAATCTTTAGATTTATCATACTCAGTTTTTAATTCCTTATAATTATCATTTTGATATATAAATAGACCTAAAAGAATCATCATTAAAATTATATTAAACCATAACAATTTTTTCATAGTCATTTTATTATTTTTTCCTATAACCAGCAATTATTTAATATCAATGCCACCAAATAAACAAACGGATTTTACATATATTGTATATTTGGCATCATCTTTACTTTGCTTTCTTTTATCAGATACTCCTCCAAATATTGGAGTTGAAGTAACTTTTACTTTTACATTGTCAGGAACTATTATATCAATTCCTCCAAATATAGCATTAGCATTTATAACAACATCTTCTTTAATTTTCGCATTTCTTAAATCTATTTCTAAACCTCCAAAAATTGCTAATAAATCTGTGCCTTTAAAATCTTCATTTGCTAAATTAATATTTTGTCCTCCAAATACTGCCAAGTATTCCCCACTTGCTTTATCATTAAGTTTTTTTATTTTAGATCGCAATTCTTTATCAAGTAAATCTCTAAATATTAAAGAAAAACCAATAACAACTAAGATACTTGGAAATAAAAGTTTCCATAATAAATCAAAATCAATTATTCCTCTAGAAGCTAGTAATAATAATACACCAGCAATTATTACTATTATATTTCCTGTTTTATTTTCAGAATTAAATAAATCAATAAAACAAGGAATAATTATAAGAAGTGTCCACCATCCTTTAAAAAAAATATCAATATTAGTTATTTCTAAAGAATTTAAAGCAAATATAACTCCTACAACAATTAACACTAATCCCCAGATAGCATTACCTATTTTTTTCATACATCCTCCTTAAGTATATATTACACTTCAATTATATCTTATAAATAATTTATGTACAAGATATTGTTTAATGAAAAAAATAAGAGGTCTCCCTCTTATTTTTATTCATTAGATTCCAAATCAAGTTGTACAAGATCGATAGAATAATCTTTTTCTACATCATTAAGTTCTAAATCTTCTATAAATAATGTTGCTCTAAAATCTTTAATTGAAGATGATATAGCATCTTTTAAATCTTTATTTACACTTAATTTTAAAGTTTTAACTGGTGTTTTTAAAGAAACACTATTAACTGTTTTTTCTCCTCTAACAGCACTTATAATTTCACAAATTAAATCTCCATTTAATATTTCATTATCAAATGAATAATCTAAAGGTTCAATTTCTGTAATATGTATTGATTTCATATCGTGATATATATCTTGATATATTTCCTCAGTAATAAATGGGAAGAAAACACTAAAATCTTGTAATAATTTATAAAGTAAAATATAAACAGTTTTTTGTCCAGAATATCTAGCAACCTCACCAAACTCTTCTGGTCTATATAATCTATGTTTAACTATTTCTATATAATTATCACAGAAATTCCAGAAAAACTTCTCTAATATATTTAAAGCAAGTCCAATTTCATAATTATCTAAATATTTTAAATACTCTTTTTCCATTTTCATGAAATTACCTAAAATCCATTTATCAATATATTCAAAATCCTTAAAATCTTTATCTACATAATCTTGAAGATGCATTTGAATAAATTTAGAAACATTCCATATTTTATTAACAAGTTTTTTTCCACGAAGTAAAGTTTCATCACTAAAAGTAATATCAGTTCCTAATCTACCAGAAGCTGCCCAATATCTTACAACATCAGCAGAATATTGTTTTATTAAATCTATTGGTTCAACCTTTGAATTGCCTTTACTTTTACTTATTTTTTCACCCTTATTTGCCATAACAAAACCTGAAATCATAACATTATTCCATGGTTTAATACCAAAGTGATAAAAGCTTTTTACTATTGTATAAAAATCCCATGTTCTAATAATTTCAGAAGCATTACTACGCAAACTCATAGGCTTTAAGATTGCTTCATAATTATTATCATCACCATACTTCATATTAATAAGAGGAGTAACTGAAGAAGTTGCCCAAGTATCCATAACATCAGACTCTGCTATAAATTCTGTACATCCACATTTAGAACAATTTTTATTTAGTGGTTTATCGGTTAATGGATTAACCGGTAATTGTTCTTTTGAAGCAAATACAGGTTCTCCACACTCTTTACAATACCATACTGGAAATGGCACTCCGAAATATCTTTGTCTTGAAATACACCAATCCCAAGCAACATTATTAACCCATTCATCATATCTATTATGCATATGTGCTGGATACCAATTAATTTCATTTCCAATTCTTAAAAAATCTTCTTTATGATTCATTATATCAATAAACCATTGTTTCATTACTGTATATTCAACTTCTCTACCGCATCTTTCATGTGTTTGTACTTCATGTTCTAATTCCTCAATTTTAACTATGTAGCCTCCTGCTTGTAAATCTTCAATAATTTGTTTTCTGGCTTCTTTGATTTTTAATCCCCCATAATTAGGTACAGAATCAATTATTTTACCATCATTAGTAAAAATATATTTAAGTGGTAAGTTATATTTTTTCCACCACTCTATATCCGTTTGATCTCCAAAAGTACAGCACATAACTACTCCAGTACCCTTATCTATTGCAACCTTTTCATCAGCCATAATTGGAACTTCTTCATCAATTACAGGAATATGAGCAGTTTTCCCAATTAAATGATTGTGTTTTGAATCATTAGGATTAACAAATACACAAACAATAGCAGGCATTAATTCTGGTCTTGTTGTAGCAATCGTAAATTTTTCACCATCTTCAACTGTTTCAAAATTTACATAATTAAATGTTGTTTTAATTGTCTTGGTTTCTAATTCTGCTTGCGCTATTGATGTTAAACACTCATTACACCATAAAGCAGGACTCTCTTTATGATAACAATGTCCCTTTTCTATTAAATCTAAAAATGAAGTTTGACTAATTTTTATTGTAGACGGACTAACAGTTTTATAGTGAATACTCCAATCTGTACTTACACCAAGTCTAGAAAATAAATCCTGAAATTCTTCTTCATATTTATCTGTAGTTTCATAACACAATTTAGAAAAGTTTTCTCTACCTATTTCGTGAGCTTTCTTACCTTGTTCTTTTTCTACTAATCTTTCACTTGGTAATCCGTTATCATCAAAACCAAATGGATAAAATACATTATAACCTCTTATTCTTTTATATCTTGCAATCATTTCAGCTTGTGAATAAGAAAATATATGTCCAATATGGATTTTCCCATTAACTGTTGGAGGCGGTGTATCTATAGAATATACCTCTCTATGATCAGGC
>CAKOLD010000015.1 GCA_934096015.1 uncultured Bacilli bacterium | reverse complement strand
TGATTATACTGATGAAGAAAATAAAAAGAAATATAGCTATGAAATAATTGCAGATAAAATAAGTTTTCTTTCTAGTAAAAAAGTTGAAGAAAAATAAAATAAACTAGAAAAAACAACATATAATTTAATGGTGAAAAAATGAAAAAAATAAAATATACTTTTTTATTAGTTTTAATGTTATTTAGTTTTTATTTATCAGATAAAGTAACTGATTTAGCTATTAATAAAAACCCTATTATGGAAAATATTAAAAGTGTTAGTTCTGCCTATTATAATAGTGGAGAAAATGCTGAAATAATTGATAATACCATAATACCAGGTATTAAGGGAAGTAAAATAAATGAAAAAGAATCCTTCTTTAAAATGAAAGAATTTGGTTCTTTCAACGAAACCTTCTTAGTATATGATAAAATTAAACCAGAAATATCCCTTTCAGATAACTTAGATAAAATAATTATAAGTGGAAATAAAAGTAAAAGACAAGTAAGTATAATTATAGAAGATGATGATAATTTAAAAAAAATTTTAAATAAATATAATATAAAATATGATGTACTTGCAAATTTAAAAACTAAATTAGAAAATCAAGAATATTTAAATAGTGAACAAGATAAAACTAATTTTAACGATTTAGAAAGTATTTTAAAGAAAAATAAAATAAATAAAAATATATGTATAATTAATTATTCCAATATAGAACAATGTGAAAATAAACGTAAGTATTTAGTTTCTCCTAATATTATTTTAACAAATTCCCTTATTGTTAAACAAAAACAAAATATAGAAAACGGTTCTATAATACTAATTAATAAAAATATAAAAGAAGAATCAATAAAAATTATTATAAATCAAATAAAATACTTAGATTTAAATATTGTATTTTTGAGTAAACTTATTACAGAGTAAGCTTGATATTTTAAATATAATTTTATATACTTAAAGTGTACTAAAATTGGAGGATAAAATGAAAAAAAGAGTAATAAGTGCAATAATTATGTTAGCAATTACTATACCACTAATTTTATTAGGAGGATGGTTTTTTAGTCTAGCAGTTGGAATAATTGGCTGTTTAGCTTATAAAGAATTAACAGAAATTAGAAGAAGTACAAAAGATGATTACCCAAATTTAATGAAATTAATTGGTTTAATAGCGACTTTAACAATAATATATTCAACATTTGATAGCAATGGATTAGTATTTGGCTTAGACTATAATATTTTAGGTGCTGTTATATTGTTTTTAATGGTACCAACAGTATTTTATAATAATGAAAAATATAGTATAGAAGATGCTTTTTATTTATTAGGAAATGTTTTGTTTTTAGGAATATCTTTTAATCTACTTATAGCAGTTAGAAGTACTAGTTTATCATACTTAATTCTATTAATATTAATAACAACCCTAACAGATACATTCGCTTATATCGGTGGAAGATTAGTAGGTAAACATAAATTTACAACTATAAGTCCCAATAAAACATTAGAAGGCTGTGTAATTGGATCATTAATATCAACTTTTGTTTGTAGTATATATTACATAAACGCTATAAATGGTGATGCTAATAAAATACTAGTAGTCCTTCTTATTCTATTATTAACAATTTTAGGTCAAATTGGCGACTTATTCTTTAGTGCAATAAAAAGAAAATATAATAAAAAAGATTTTTCTAACTTAATTCCGGGACATGGAGGAATATTAGATAGATTAGACAGTCTAATATTTGTTATCATTTCTTTTGTTGTATTAATTAGTTTTATTAAGTTATAAGGAGGAAAAAATGAATACAGTAATAACTATTATAGTATTAATAATAATGTTAGGAATATTAATATTTGTTCATGAATTAGGTCACTTTTTAATGGCTAAGAAAAATGGAGTATATGTATATGAATTTGCTTTAGGAATGGGACCATTAATCTTTTCTTTTAAAAGAAAAGATAAAAAAGATCCAACACTATATTCTTTAAGGTTATTCCCAATTGGTGGTTTTTGCAGTATGGCTGGAGAAGTTGAGGAAATAAAAGACGATAACATTAAGAAAAATGAATATATGTGTAATAAAACACCATGGCAAAAATTTCAAATATTAGTGGCAGGAGTTACTATGAATTTTATTCTTGCTTTAGTAATTCTTTTCGTTCAAGCATTAATATATGGAACAACAGATCAAAGAAGTTTTGTAGGAAGAGTAGAAGAAGATTATCCTATTAGTGAAGCTGGAATAGAAGTTGGAGATAGAATTCTAAGTATAAATGGTAGAAAAACTAATACCTGGGATAAAATTACAATAGCCCTAGCTTTAAAAAACAAAAAAAATACATACACTTTTGAAGTAGAAAAAGCAAATGGAGATGTAAAAAAATATGAAATAACTCCAAAAACTATTAAAAATGAAGATGGTACAGAAACAAAAACTTTTGGCTTTGGACAAAAGACAGAAAAACAAACTGGTATATTAAATGCCATCAAATACTCATTCACCAAATTTGCCTCAACTATAAGCACCATGAATGCTATAGTAGGAAATTTAATAATTGGTAAATTAAGCCTAAATAGTTTATCAGGACCAGTAGGAATGTATTCTGTTGTAGGACAAAGTATCAAATATGGTTTTAGTTCAATCTTATTTTTAACAGCATATTTAAGTATTAATTTAGGATACATAAACTTCTTGCCATTACCAGCATTTGATGGAGGAAGAATCCTATTTGTTATAATAGAAAAAATAAAAGGAAGTAAAGTAGACCCTAAATTTGAAAACATGCTTCATAATGTAGGATTTATCTTATTAATGCTTTTAATGCTCGTAATAACATTTAACGATATCATTAAATTATTCTAAAACTGTCATAAGACAGTTTTTTTTTTATAAAAAAATATTTTACAAATTTTTACAAAATTTTCACATTACACCTTTTCAAAAAAAAAAATTATGTTATAATTTATAATATATGGGGAATATATAAAATAGAAGATGTATTCTCTAACGAGAAAGAAGGGTAAAAAATGAAAAAAATAATTTCAAAAATAACAACCTTAGTCTTGATAGTAGCAATGCTATTACCATTTGCTAGTATTCCTAAGGTTAGCGCAGACACTACAGAATGTTCTGCAGGAGAAACTCCAGAATATCACACAAATTACTATTTCTTCTTGCAAGCAGAAACAGAATTTGATTGGCCATCAATGTTTAAAGATGAGGCAACAGACGCAAGAACTGCATATTGGACTGGGTTTTTATACAATTTTCCAAGTGATGGTTCAAAAATAGTATTTGAAAGTGAAGGATTCGTACCAATTTCAGATAGCACATCTTTTTCAAATGACTTCTATAATCATACAGACGGATGGACTGGAAAAGAATTTTATACAGCATTGAAAAACGAAGGAATGTCATCTACATATTCAGGAACAAATACTAAAGACTATGCCTTTGAAAATAAAGGAACTGGAACAAGCTCAAATAGAATAATTTCATATATGTACCATGGAAACTGGGCTCATTTAAATACATCAAACAATAATTCTTCAAGTTCTGCTACAGGGCCAACAAAAGATTCAAATGGTATTTATGTTAACCTAAATGATTTAAATGTAAAAAGTGAAAGTTTAAATGTTTTAACTGCGAATATTGATAAATTAGTAAAAGCATCAATTTTTATTAATCCTGACGCTAGTTCATTATCATACGCTAAAATTGGATCTGGTACTTTAACTAGTGACGAATTAACACTTGATTCAGGAATGATTCAAAAAGCAATTAAACATTACAACAAAGACGGAGATGGATTAGGGGTAGTAAACAAAAAAAATGGTGTTGAAACTCCAATTATATCTGTTGCAATTGAAAGAAATTATAATTTATACAGAAATGTATTCAACAAAAACAGTTCATATAAAGTAAAAACTTCTGATTCTACACAAAGTACTGTTGTTGGAAGTAATACATTTAATGGACAAGTAACACTATCAGATAATGAATTGTTAAATTATAAAGTTAACTCTGGTTCACCAGATTCACATACTTATATGCATAAAGATGGAACAATGTTAAGTGACATAGAATCATTTCCACTTCAAGGAACTGATGGAAAAACCTATTATTGGGTATTTGCACCAACACTTTATCAAATGTCATACTATGTATGTAAGGCTAGCAATGAAGCTACAGGAGATACAGTAACAATTACTTATGATGGAAATGGTAATGGAGATACTGTAAATAATGTACCAGGTGCTGATACAATAAATAAAGGTAATGATTATACAGTTTCAAATCAAAAACCAACAAGAAGTGGTTATACATTCAAAAACTGGAATACTGATCCAGCTTGTAAGAGTGGTAAAACAATTGAACCAAGTGCAAAATTAACAAACTTACAAAATAATACAACATTATATGCATGTTGGGGAGCAACTGGAACAAAAGATAGTCCAGGAACAGGTGTATTAACATATGCAGGATTATTCACTGGTATTATTGCAATTGCTGGTGGAGCATACTACGTAGTTAAAAAGAAAAACTTGTTTAAGAAAATTTAATAACTAAAGAATAGAGCAATCTATTCTTTTTTTATCTTGTAAATAAAAATATTATTTTATATAATATAAATAGAATAGGAGAACAAGATATGGATAGAAATTATGGAACATTAGCAGCAATTATAGTATTTTTGATTGTTGTAATAATTGGTATATTTATAGGTTATTTTCTAGCACAAGCATATCTTAATTAGTATTATGAAATTGAAATTGAAAAAGAATGTTAAAATATTTTTTGTTGTAGTTCTAATAGGAATATTTATAGTTTCTTATGGTATAAATAAATACAAAGAATATGTATATCATCAGACAACAGAATATAAGCTTACATTATCTGGTTATACAGTTAAAGAAGCAAGATTTATAGAATCAAAATTACAAGCTAAAAATGTAGAAAAATTTTTGAATAAAAAGAAAAATGATTTTCTTTTAAAATTATTAAATGGAAAATATTTTATGGAAAAAAATTTAGATAGATATTTAACATATCATGAGAAAAATAATGATAAAACAATAAGTGATGTAATTGCAATAGTAAATGTTAATGCAGATAAAGAATGGTACGAAAACATGACTGATACAGATATGTCTAAAGGAGTAGAAATACTTGTAAACAAATTTCACACTATAAAAGAATATGCACCTGATGACCTAGAAAGTATTAACATTAATTATTCTTATGCTGGACAAACTATAAGAAAAGAAGTACATGAAGCCTATGTAGATATGGCGAGTCAAGCTAAAGAACAAGGAATAAAATTAATAGTTTCAAGTTCTTATAGAAGTTATGCAGATCAAGAACAAGTATATAAAGAGTTTTATTATTCAAAAGGTCAAACTTATGCAGATGCTTATGCGGCTAGAGCAGGAAGCAGTGAACACCAATCAGGATTAGCATTAGATATTTTTAGTCCAGATGGTACAACTACATCAACATTTGAAAATACAGAAGCTTATAAATGGCTTATTAACAATAGTTACAAATATGGATTTATTCTAAGATATCCTAAAGATAAAACATATTTAACTGGATATGAATATGAGTCTTGGCATTTTAGATACTTAGGTAAAGAATTAGCAACAAAAGTTTATAATGAGAACATTACTTATGACGAATATTATGCTTATTATTTAGATAAATAATTTCATCCTTTAGAGGATGTTTTTATTTACTTTAATTTTATACATGATATAATTAATATAGATAATAGGCAAGAGTGTTTATTATTAAGTAGAATAGAAAGGAAGGAAAAAATGAGTAATATTCATGTAACGAGCGAAATAGGAAAATTAAAAAAAGTATTATTACATAGACCAGGAAATGAATTATTAAATTTAACACCGGATACTTTAAGTGAATTACTTTTTGATGATATTCCATATTTAGAAGTAGCTCAAAAAGAACATGATGCGTTTGCCAAAGCATTACAGGATAATGGGATCGAAACTGTATACCTAGAAGACTTGGTTGCTGAAGTAATTGGTAAAAGTGAACTTATTCGTAGTCAATTTATAAAACAATTTATAGAAGAAGCTGGAATACACACTATAAAATATCAAAACTTAGCCTATAATTTTTTAAATGATATAAAAGATCCAAAAAAATTAGTCTTACAAACAATGGAAGGTATTCAAATTAAAGATTTTCCGTTTAGAAAAAGAGAAGTTGAAAAAACTTTAGTTGATTTAGTAGATGAACCAGAAAAGTTTATTGCCGCTCCAATGCCAAATCTTTATTTTACTAGAGATAATTTTGCAAGTGTTGGAGAAGGAATTAATTTAAATCACATGTATTCTGAAACTAGAAATAGAGAATGTATCTATGCTGAATATGTTTTCAAATATCATGTTGATTTTAAAGATACTCCTCTTTACTACAACAGAAGTTATCATTGGCACACAGAAGGTGGCGATTTATTAAATATTAATGATCATATAATCGCAATTGGTATTTCTCAAAGAACTGAAGCAGCTGCAATAGACCAAGTTGCTAAAAATTTCTTTAAAGATCCAACTTGTAAGATTGATACTGTTCTTGCATTTAAAATCCCATCATCTAGAGCTTTCATGCACTTAGATACAGTATTTACCCAAATTGATAAGTACACATTTACTTACCATCCTGGGATATCTGAAACTTTACAAGTGTATGAGATAACTGAAGGATTTGATCCAACAACTTTTGAAGATTTAAATGTTAAATTAATAACAGGATCTTTAGAAGACATTTTGGAAAAATATTTAAAACATCCTGTAAAACTAATTCCATGTGCAGGAGGCGACAAAGTTGCCAGTGAAAGAGAACAATGGAATGATGGATCTAACACATTATGTATTGCCCCAGGAACTGTAGTTGTTTACGATAGAAACAACGTTACAAATGATGCACTAAGAAAAGCTGGATTAAAAGTAATTGAAGTTTGTGGAGCAGAACTAGGACGTGGACGTGGAGGTCCTAGATGTATGTCTATGCCACTTGTTAGGGAGGATGTAGAATGGTAAATTTAAGCGGAAGAGACTTCTTAAAATTACTAGATTACACTCCTGAAGAAATTAGATACTTAATTAATGTTGCAATTCAGTTAAAAAAAATGAAGAAAAACAACATTAAACATAGATATCTTGAAGGCAAACAAATAGCAATGATCTTTGAAAAAGACTCTACAAGAACAAGATGTGCCTTTGAAGTTGGAGCTCATGATTTAGGTATGAGTGCTACATATTTAGGACCAACAGGATCACAATTAGGTAAAAAAGAAACCATAGAAGATACAGCAAGAGTACTTGCAAGTATGTACGATGGAATTGAATACCGTGGTTTTGACCAAAAAATTGTGGAAGCTTTAGCAGAATATAGTAAGGTACCAGTTTGGAATGGATTAACTAATGAATTTCATCCAACTCAAATGTTGGCAGATTTAATGACTGTTCAAGAAGAATTTGGAACATTAGCAAATAAAAAATTAGTGTTTTGTGGCGATGCCAGAAATAATGTTGGAAATTCTTTAATGGTAGTTTGTTCAAAGTTAGGTGTATCATTTACATGCTGTGCTCCTAAAGAATTATGGCCAGATGAAGAGTTAACTGAAACTTGTCAAAAAATTGCTAGATTAACAGGTTCTAAAATATCCATGACTGAAGATATCATGGAAGGGACCAAAGAAGCCGATGTAATCTACACAGACGTTTGGGTTTCTATGGGAGAACCTATGGAATTATGGGAAAAAAGAATCAATCTTTTAAAACCATACCAAGTAAACAAAAAAGTAATGAAAAATGCTAACCCAAACGCTATATTCTTACATTGTTTACCATCATTTCACAATGATGAAACATCAATTGGCAAAGATATTGCAGAAAAATTTGGAATAAAAGAAATGGAAGTTACAGATGAAGTATTTGAATCTAGTGCTTCTCGTGTATTTGAAGAAGCAGAAAATAGATTACATACTATCAAAGCTGTAATGTTGGAGACTATGAAAAATGAGTAAAATTGTTATTGCATTAGGAGGAAATGCATTAGGTAAAAATCCTCAAGAACAACATGACACAATTGAAAAAACAGCTAAACATTTAGTAGATATAATTGAGTCTGGTAATGACGTAGTAATTACTCACGGAAATGGCCCTCAAGTTGGAATGATTTACGATTCTATGAAAGAAGACAACGTTCCATTCGCTGAAAGTGGTGCCATGAGCCAAGGGTACATTGGATATCAACTTCAACAATCTTTAACTGATGAGTTAAATAAAAGACACATCAATAAGAATGTTGTAACAGTAGTTACTCAAGTAGAAGTTGATCCTAAAGATCCAGCGTTTAAAAATCCTACAAAACCAATAGGAGAATTCTTAACAAAAGAAGAAGCTTTAAAGAAAAGTAAAATTGATGCTGGAACTTATAAAGAAGATGCAGGAAGAGGTTACCGTAAAGTTGTAGCATCTCCTGAACCTAAAAAAATTGTTGAATTAAAAACAATTGAAAAATTAATGAGTGAAGGAACTATTGTAATTGCCTGCGGAGGCGGTGGAGTTCCTGTAGTCATGACAAAAAAAGATGGCTATGAAGGAATTGATGCTGTAATTGATAAAGATAGAACAAGTGCGCTTTTAGCAGAAGAATTAAAAGCTGATAAACTTTTAATTTTAACAGATGTTGAAAAAGTTTCATTACATTATAAAAAACCAAATGAGAAACAACTTGATAGATTATCAATTGCAGAAGCTAGAGTTGGAATCAGAAATGATGAATTCAAAGAAGGAAGTATGTTACCAAAAGTTGAAGCAGCAATTAATTTCGCAAAAAAAACTGGTAATGAATCAGTTATTTCTTCTCTTGAAAAAGCAACTTTAGCATTAGAGGGAAAAACTGGTACTGTTGTTTATAAACCAGAAATCAAAAATGAAGAAGAAAAAAAGAAAAAAAGAGTATCTTTCTCATTAAGTGCTTTTACAATAATCTTAATTCTTATTTATTTACTTGCAATTGTCACTCATTTCTTACCAACTGCTAAATTCGTTGGTGAAGAAATTGTAAATGGTAGCGGAGTGGTTGGAGCAACATTCTCTCAGACATTACTTGCTCCAATTAAAGGATTTGGCGATGCCATCGATATTTGTGTATTCGTTTTAATATTAGGAGCATTCTTAAAAATAATAAATGCTACAAATGCAATTGAAACAGGTATTCAAGTTCTTATCAAAAAATTACATGGTCATGAACTTGTACTTATACCTATTTTAATGATTTTGTTCTCAATAGGAGGAACTACTTACGGCATGCTTGAAGAAACAGTAGGTTTCTATGCTCTATTAGCAGCAGCTATGGTAGCAGCAGGCATGGACACAATAGTTTCATCTGCTATAGTCCTTTTGGGAGCAGGTTCTGGTGTTCTAGGATCAACAGTTAATCCATTTGCAGTAGGAGTTGCCGTTGACGCTGCAAAATCAGTTCTACCAGAAGGTACTGTTATTAACCAAGGAATTATTATTGGACTTGGAGCAGTATTATGGATAACAACTCTAATAATTTCTATATTATTCGTTATGTCATATGCTAGAAAAGTCATAAAGAAAAAAGGTTCAACTATTTTAAGTTTACAAGAACAAAAAAATATGGAAGAAACATATGGGGACAATGTTGATAGAAAAGAAGCTAAATTAACTGGAAAACAAAAAGTTACTTTAATTATATTTGGTTTAACATTTGTTGTCATGATTTTAAGCTTTATTCCATGGGAAGACTTTGGAATTAATGTGTTTGCAAATTCTAAAATCTTTGGATTATCTTGGTTAGCAGGAGTTCCTATAGGACAATGGTATTTCCAAGAAGCTACATTATGGTTCTTAATAATGGCTATTTTAATAGCAATTATTAATGGAATGAAAGAACATGAAATTGTTGATATTTTAATTGATGGTGCCGATGATATGGTTGGAGTAATTTTAATAATTGCTTTAGCAAGAGGTGCATCAGTATTAATGAGTGAAACATATCTAGATAATTATTTAATTTATAATGCTGCAGAAGTATTAAAAGTAGTTCCAAAAGTAGTGTTTGCACCAGCAAATTACTTATTACATTTTGGATTATCTATTCTAGTTCCATCAAGTAGTGGACTAGCAACATTATCTGCACCTATAATGGCTCCACTTGCACATCAAGTTGGATTCAATGTAGAATCTACTTTAATGGGTATGGTATCAGCTAATGGATTTGTAAACTTATTTACACCAACATGTGGTGCAATTATGGGAGGTTTAGCACTTGCCAAAGTTGAATATACTACATGGATTAAATGGGTATTTAAAGTATTAGCATGTATCTTTATCGCTAATATTGTAATATTAACAATAGCAATGTTAATTTTATAAAAGGAAGTTAAACAAAACTTCTTTTTTTGTGGTATCATTATAATAGGTGAGAAGTATGAAAAAAATATTAAAGATAATTATTATGTTTCTAGCACTCTTTACACTAACTAGCTGTAGTAATAAAAGTCAGGAAGAATTAGTATTAGTTACTGAAGCAGGATTCGCTCCCTATGAATACTACTCTAATGGAAAAATAGTAGGAGTAGATATAGACATAGCCGAAAAAATTGCTGAAAGACTTAACAAAAAACTTGTAGTTAAAGATGTTGCATTCGATTCGATTATTAATGAAATTAAGACGAAAAAAAGTGATCTTGGAGCAGCAGGCATAAGTTATACTGAAGAACGTGCTAAACAAGTTAATTTTACTATAAATTATGCATCATCCAAACAAGTCATAATTGTAAATAAAAATAGTAGTATATTAGATGCATCTACACTAAGTGGAAATGTTGCAGTACAACTTGGTACAGTTGCAGATTCTTATCTTACAGAAAATTATCCAAATGTAAACGTAGTTCGTGAAAAAAAATTTTTAGCAGCCATTCAAGATTTAAAAGATAACAAAGTAGACGCAGTTGTAATGGATGAACTACCAGCAAAAAAATTAATAACAGATAATATGATTATTCTTAAAGATCCTTTAGTTGTTGATAACTACGGAATGATTGTTGAAAAGAGTAATACTGAGTTACTTGAAACTTGTAACGAAGTAATCAACGAAATGACTGAAGATGGCACAATTGATGAAATCATTTTAACTCATATGGGATTTAAAGAAGAAAATACTAAAAGCAATTCTTTAATTGACAAATTTTATAGTACTGTAATTTATGACGCTAGATATCAATATATCTTAGAAGGACTATTAAATACAATTTTAATTGCTATATGTGCAGTTATAATTGGAGTGGTTTTAGGAACCATTTTAGCAATCATAAGAAATTATCATGATAATACTGGTAAATTTAAATTACTTAATGCTATTGCCAAAAGTTACATTACTATAATAAGAGGAACTCCAAGTATTTTACAATTAATGATAATTTATTACGTAATATTTAAATCAACTTCAGTAAATATTATATTCGTTGGAATGCTAGCCTTTGGAATAAACAGTGCAGCCTATGTTGCCGAAATAATTAGAGCCGGTTTAAACTCCGTAGAAAAAGGTCAAATAGAAGCAGGCTATGCCTTAAGTCTTAACTATAATCAAGTTATGCATTATATCATATTCCCTCAAGCAATTAAAAACATATTACCAGCATTAGGAAACGAGTTCATTACTCTAGTTAAAGAAACTTCAGTAGGGGCATATATCGGTATTATAGAATTAACTAAGGCCAGCGACATAATTGCTTCACGTACCTATGATTATTTCTTCCCACTAATTTTAATTGCTCTTATATATCTTTTAATTACATATGGACTTAGTAAATTAGTAAACCTAATGGAAAAGAGGTTAAACAATGTTAGAAATTAAAAACCTAAAAAAGAGTTTTGGTAGAAAATCTGTTTTAAAAGGAATAAATATAAACATAAAAGAAGGAGAAATAATTGGTATAATAGGACCATCAGGATGTGGTAAATCTACATTATTAAGATCAATAAATATGTTAGAAATACCAACTAGTGGAACAATAATATTTGAAAATAATCAAATAGATTACAAATCAAATTTAACTACTGTTAGAAGAAAAATTGGCATGGTTTTTCAACAATTTAATCTATTTAAAAATTTAACAGTATTAGAAAATATAATATTAGCCCCAGTAAAATTAGGTATAATGGATAAAAAAGAAGCTACTAAGGAAGCTATAAAACTATTAAAAAAAATAAATTTAGAAGATAAAATAAATTACTATCCTAAAGAATTATCTGGTGGTCAACAACAAAGAATAGCAATAACAAGAGCCCTTATCATGAAACCAGATTTAATGTTATTTGATGAACCAACTTCATCTTTAGATCCTGAAATGATAGGAGAAGTTACTAAACTAATGAGAGAAATTGCTAAAGAAGGAATGACTATGATATTAGTTAGTCATGAAATGAGTTTTATAAAAGACTTTGCTACCAGAGTTTTATTCATGGATGGCGGCAAAATAATTGAAGAAGGAACTCCTGAAGAAATTTTTGAACATCCAAAAGACGAAAGGGTAAAATTGTTTTTATCTCAAGTAAAAGACATTTAAAAATATTGAACACAGATTCAATATTTTTTTATTAAAACATATAATTAATAGGTGATTATTTTGTTTGCAAATACAATTCATACAAGAATGAAAGTAGTATTAATAGGAGTAACAATTATATTTTTAGCAGTTATTATAAGAGTATTTTATATTCAGGTAATCTCTTATAAAAAATTAGACAATCTTGCTGATAATTTATGGAGTAGAAATCTTCCTATAAGTGCTGATAGAGGTAAAATAACAGATCGAAATGGAGTAGTACTCGCAGATAATATTACTACAGTAAGTTTAGTATTTATTCCTAATCAAATAAAAGATAAAGAAAAAGTTAGTAAAGCAATCGCAGAAATATTAAATGTTGATTACAATAAAATTTATGAACACGCTAATAAAAAATCAAGTATAGAAAGAGTACATCCTGAAGGAAGACAACTATCCTATGAAATAGCTGAAAAAATAGAAGATTTAAATTTTGATGGAGTTTACTTATTAAAAGAATCCAAAAGATACTATCCATATAATGATTTATTAAGTCATGTTTTAGGATACGTAGGAATAGACAATCAAGGTCTATCTGGAATAGAACTAGAATATGATAAATATTTAACAGGAAAAAGTGGTGCTATAAAATACTATTCTGACGGAAAAGGTAACAAATTAAATTTAACTGAAGTATATGAAGAACCTCAAGATGGAATAAATGTTTCCCTAACAATTGATATTAGAGTACAAGAATCTATTGAACGTGAACTAAATAACATAGTTAGTAAATACTCTCCAGAAAAAGCTCTAATTATGGTTATGAACCCTAATACTGGTGAAATTCTGGGAATGTCTTCAAGGCCAAACTTCGATCCCAATAACTACAAAAATTATGATATTGAAACCATCAATAGAAATCTTCCAATTTGGGCTACATACGAACCAGGTAGTACCTTTAAAATCATAACCCTTGCAGCTTCACTAGAAGAAAATACTATAAACCTTTTTGAAGACCAATTTCATGATAGTGGATCAATTATGGTAGATAGTGCCAGAATAAAATGTTGGAAAAAAGGTGGTCATGGCAGTGAAACATTTTTACAAGTTGTAGAAAACTCTTGCAA
Source organism: uncultured Bacilli bacterium (assembly GCA_934096015.1). Taxonomy (GTDB): domain Bacteria; phylum Bacillota_I; class Bacilli_A; order RF39; family UBA660; genus CAKOLD01. The sequence continues at coordinate 9,444 of CAKOLD010000015.1, read as the reverse complement.
TCTTGGAGTTAACACAAGAACACATAAAATTGACTTACTATTAAATTAATGTATAATAAATCTTAAGAAAGGTGTTAGCATGAAAAATGAATTAGAAAATTTATTAATGTTTTTACAAGATAATCAAAATATGAATTATGATGCAAATAATCAACTTAAATATTTATCTGAAGAAATAGTAAAATTTACAAATAAACTTCCAACTATTGAAAAATTAGAAGAACTTAAAAAAATTGAAATAGAACTTGAAACAAAACATGAAAATTTATATGAACTTGGTAATTATTTTGATCCAGTATTTATACAAATAAAACAAAAAATTAAAGAAGATAATGTAACTAAAATAAGAGAAGAAAATAGAACCAAAAGAGAAGGAAATTTATAATGGCAAATTTTGATGATGATAAAATTAAAGATATGGAATATGACCCAGAAAGAGGACGATATATTGGAAAAGATGGTAGCGAATTTAGAGTAACACCATATGCAGATGGTAGTGGATATAAATATGATTATTATGAAAGTACTACTTATGGAAATGCAACCCATAATTCTACACACATCAACTCAGATTTAAATGAAAATTGGTCCAGAGTTGACAATGATAGAGATAATGGAACAAAAGAATCTAGTTCAGGATCAGGCTGTTATTTAACAACTGCATGTATGACTTACTTACAAGAAAATTTTGATGATAATTGTAATGAATTAATGATACTAAGATGGTTTAGAGATAATTTTGTTAATAAAGAAGATATCCTACATTATTACAACATAGCACCTGAAATAGTAGAAAAAATTAACGCAAATCCTGAGAGTGAAAAAATATATAATTGGATTTATAAAAACATTATTTCCAAATGTATTGAAGCAATAGAGAAAGGTGACTACGAATTTGCTTATAATCGATACAAAAATAGTATATTAATTTTAGAAAAACAATTTAAAGATCCAGAATCAAGTAAAAAGTTTATTAAACTTAAACTCAAAACTGAAAATTAATATTTCTTATCTAAAGCAAGAAGAAATTTCTTGCTTTTTTCATATTATTTTCTAGAAATAATATTATTAAGTGGGAGGTTATTATGGATAACATTATTAAAGAATTAAAATTAATCATAAACAAAGAATTATATCAAAAAAAGATAATTAGTTTTGAAGAATTTAAATTTATTAATGACGCATTAATTAGGGAGAAAAAACATGAATATACCTCAAGCTAGAAGTGAATTATTACTTGGTAAAACTATTTTTAATATGAATTTAAATGTTGGATACTATGCAAGAGTATCAACAGATAAAGACGATCAATTAAATAGTTTAGAAAATCAATCAAATTATTTTAGAGAAATGATTAAAGAAAATAAAAACTGGAATTTAGTAGGAGAATACATAGATGAAGGAATAAGTGGTACAAGTGTAAAAAAGAGAGATAATTTTCTAAAAATGATTAATGATTCTAAAAATGATAAATTAGATTTGATAGTAACTAAAGAAATATCTAGATTTTCTCGTAATGTAGTAGACAGTATTAAATATACTGAAGAACTCTTAAACAATGGAACAGTAGTTTTTTTTATAAGTGATAATATAAACACAATTTATCCTGATAGTGAATTTAGATTAACTCTTATGTCCAGTCTTGCTCAAGATGAAGTAAGAAAATTATCGGAAAGAGTTAAATTTGGAATAAAAAGAATGATAAAAGATGGTAAAATTATTGGTGGAAATTTAACAGGATACTATAAAAAAGACGGTAAACTGATAATTAATGAAGAAGAAAAACCTATAATAGAAATACTCTTTAATTTATATGCAACAGGCAAATATTCCTTTGAAAGCATTTCCAATATTCTCTATAAAAAAGGGTATAAGAATAAAAATAACAAACCATACTCTGGAACTACCTTAAAAAAGTTTCTAAATAATCCAAGATATAAAGGATATTATACAGCAAATCTAACTAAAGTAGAAAGTTACAAAACCCATAAAAAAATTAAAACTCCTAAAAAAGATCAAATTATATATAAAACCGACTTAATTGAACCAATTGTTTCAGAAGAACTATGGAATAAAGCAAATGAGTTATACCAAAAAAGATATAATGAAAGAAAAATAAATATTACATCATCTCAAAGGAACATTGATGAATCTAAATATACAAACAAATTATTTTGTAGTAAACATAATAAAGCATTTATAAGATGTGCAGGAAGTAATAGAAAAAATAATCCAACTTGGGTTTGTAAAAAATATAAAGATGAAGGAGTAATATCTTGTAATTCTCCAATTATAAGAGAAAAAAATTTAGATAAAAAAATGGTAATTATATTAACAGAATATTTAAATAATAATATCAAATCCATCAAAAATGAAATTATAAATTTATATTATGATGTGTTTTCAAAGGTAAGTAATAAATCAAAAAGAAACTTAATAGAAGAATTAAAAGAATTAGAAATTAAAAAAGATAAATTAATAAACTTAAATATTAAAAATATAATATCAAACGATGAATTAGAAAAAAAGTTAAAAACAAATAATCTAGAAATATCTAAATTAGAAAAAATAATAAATAATACTAATACAAAAAAAGATAATTATAATAGATTAAAAAATATAGAAATAGAAATTGATAATATTAGTAATATTAATAACAATCTAAATCTATATCTAAATTTATTAGTAGATAAAATTATAGTTAAAAAGTTATCAACTAGATATAAAATGAATTTAGAAATTTATTTTAAAGATGGTTCTATTAAAAATTTTTATTATGAAAATTAAATATTATGTCGAATAATTTTTTTTAAAAGAAAATTCAGCTACCGGCAATCCAGGGTTTGTTGTTATGGGTCAAAAACTAGGAGTTGATACTCTTTATAAATATATAACTCAATTTGGATTTGGTAAAAAAACTGGAATTGATTTAAATGGAGAAGGAAGTGGAATACTCTTTAAAAAATCTAATATTGGTCCCGTTGAGCTTGCTACAATGTCCTTTGGACAAGGTATATCAGTTACCCCAATTCAACAAATTACTGGAGTAAGTGCTGCCATAAATGGCGGATATCTATACACACCATATATTGTAAATAGTCTAAGTGAACCAGAAACTAATTCTGTAATCTTAAAACAAGAAAAAAAATTAGTAAGACAAGTAATTAGTAATGGAACTAGTGAAATGGTTAGATACGCTTTAGAAAGTGTAGTAGCAAATGGTACTGGAGGAAATGCTTATATAGAAAATTATAGAGTAGGCGGAAAAACCGGAACAGCTCAAAAAGTCCAAAATGGTGTTTATATGCAAGGAAACTACATTGTTTCATTCATTGGTTTTTTACCAGCAGATAACCCTGAAGCAGTAGTTTATGTAGCAATTGATAATCCCAAAGGCATAACCCAATACGGAGGAACAGTTTCCGCTCCCATAGCCAAAAATGTTATGAAAGACTTAATTAATATTTTAGAATTAAAACCATCTAAAGATGGAATGACCAAAGAATACACATGGTTAGATACTAAATATGTAATGCTTCCAAATGTAGTTGGATTAAGTTTAAAAGAAGCCCAAAAAGAATTAAAATCCTTTAAAGTAGAATACTCAGGAACAGGAAACAAAGTTATATATCAAAGTCCAACCCCAGGGTACTATACAAAAGAAAATGGAACAATAAAACTCTTGTTGGGAGACTAATTTGACTACTATAAACCCTCATGCTAAAATACTACTAAAATGTAGTATTTTTTAATAAAAAAAATAAAAGGAATGTATGAAATGAAAGTATTAACAATTAAACAACCATTTGCAAACTTAATAATAGAAAATAAAAAAGTATATGAATTTCGAACTTGGAAAACTAACTACCGTGGCAAAATATTAATTCACGCAGGATTAAATATTGATAAACCCTCCCATGAACGTTTAAAAAAATATACCACAGATATTCTAACAGGATATATAATTGGTGAAGCAGAAATTATTGACTGTTTAAAATGTAACGAAGACTTTAAAAATAAATGTCTAAAAATAAATAAAGATATTTATAAAAATATTGACTGTGAAAAAGATTATGCTTGGAAACTAATAAATATAAAAAAATATTCTAATCCTATCAAAATAAAAGGAAAACTAGGACTTTGGAACTATGATGCAACTGAAAATATACAAAAAGAACCAGATAATATGTAGTAAACAAATAGTAGAATAGTATATATTTCTAACTGGAGGGAAGAAAAAATGAAATTTTGTGATAAATTACCAAAATTAAGAAAAGCTAATAATATCACTCAAGAACAATTAGCAGATATGTTAGGAGTTTCAAGACAAGCAGTTTCCAAATGGGAATCAGGAATATCAATTCCTGACATGGAAAAAATAATAGAAATGTGTAAAATTTTTAATTGTCAAATTGAAGAACTTTTAGATGATGGAGTAACTAGTAATACTAAAATAGAAAAGAATAAAACTTTAAAAGAATATACAAACTCTATTCTAAATTTTATAACTAAGTCATATAGAATGTTTTGTAGCATGAAATTTTTTGAAAAAATAAAATGTGTCTTAGAACTTCTATTTATTATAGGATTAAATATTTTATTCTTTTATATCATAGGAAATATTTTAATAAGTTTAATAATTAATTTAGTTTCTTTATTACCAACAGTAGTAATTAAGTTTATGAGAGACATTATAGTATTTATCTATACTTTATTTTCTCTAATAAGTTCTATAATAATTACTATTCATCTATTTAAAATAAGATATTTAAATTATTTTGTAATAGTTGATGATAAAATAGAAAAAACTACTATAGAAGAAAGAAAAATTTTAGAAAAAAATAAAGAAACTATAATTATAAGAGATGAAAAACATCCAAAAATCTTAAAAAAAATTATTATTAATATTTTTAAATTTTGCTTAATATTTATAGTAATACCTTTAATAATTAGTTTTATAATTCTAATATTTCTATTTACTTTTAATTTTACTTTAATAAAAAGTGGTTTAATATTCTTAGGTACAATTTTAGTATTATCTGGATGCAGTCTAATTAATTATATATTTTTAGAATATATATTTAAATTTATACTTAATCAACCCCAGTTATATAAAAGAATATTTATTATTCTAATTTCTAGTTTTGTCTTAATTGGAGTAGGTAGTGCTATAACATTTTCTAACTATTTAACCTTTAGTAAAATTGAAAATAATATTGAATATAAAGAAACAGTTATAAAAGTTGATTTAGATGACATAAATAATATTTATATATTAAATAGTTATTATGCTTCAAAAGATATAGTTAAAATAGATAACAATTTAGATAATCTAGAAATAGTTGTAGAATATCTTGGAGAAAAACCTAATTTAGAACTATATACTTTAGAAGATAATGATGTAGGTATTGATATGTATTCTAATGATAATCCTTTATTCTATTTAAATTTAATTATAAAAGATTTAAAAAATAAAAATATACGTAATTATAATGAAATATATAACTATAAAATAAAAGAGATTAAAGTCAACAATAAAAATTTAAACAAAATAAAATGAGACAAGCATCTCATTTTATTTATTATATAATCTAAAAAAATTAATAGATGGTTTAGTTAAAAATCTAAATTTATAATTATTAGTACCAATACCACCTGATATATAAACATTAGTATTATCAAATATATAATGTTCATCATAATATTTTTTGTAGCCACGTTCTCGATATAAAGGTCCAATAAAAGGTAGTCTTACTTGACCATTACGAGAATGACCTGCTAAAACTAAATCAATATTCTTATCTTTAAAGTTATCAAAACTATCAGGTTCATGAACTAATACAATTTTATAAAAATCGTTATCAATATTAATACCATCATAATTAGGATTTCCCTTAATCATATCATCTAATCCATATAAATATATAGGCTTACTAGATCCTGAATAAATATACTCATCAGTATTATTTAAAACCTTAAATTCTGCTTCATTCATAACTGAATCAAAATACATAGTTGCGTAATCATTATCACCTTTAACAGCATACTTATCAATATTTGATTCTATTCTTTTAAATTCTCGAGTAATAATTTCTTTATCTTTTTCACTTACATTAACTTTCTTACTAAATAAATCTCCTGTAAAAAAAACTAAATCAGGTCTCAATTCATTTATAGTATCTACTAAATGAACTAATTCTTCCTCGAACACAGTACTATTATAATTTAAATCACTAAATTGTACTATTTTTAAACCAGCATCATTTAATAAAAGTTTATCAGAACTAATACTATATTCTCTAACTCTTAATCCTTTAGTAGAAATATATCTGCTCCATATAACTAAAATAAATCCTAAAATTATAATAAACATAATAAAATAATATAAAAAATTACTCTTTTTTTTCTGCTTTTTAGAACTCATAAATTCACCTATAATCCTATCATAATGATTATAACACAAAGTAGGTTATGAATAATATGACTAAATAAGCTTGCAAAATAATTTTGAGTCTTAAAATATACACTACTAAAACCAAAACCTATTATAGAATAAGGGATTAAGTAATATATTTCACTAATACTATTAATTGACATTAAATGAATAAATGTAAATAAAGATAATGTCATAAACATATATAAATAATAATTATTAATTTTTCTAAAACTATATCTAAAAACATATTCTTCAAGCAATGGAGCAATAAATACAATATATATAAATGCCAGTAAAATATTATTTTTAATAAGTTCTCTATTATTAAGTTCATTAGTAGGTAATACATTTATAAATTTATTAATAATATAATTAGAAAACATCATTAATATAAAACAAATAAAAGTATATTTTAAAATAATCTTTAAATACTTAATTTTATTATTCTTAAAATCTTTATATTGTTTAATTAAATCATCTTTAGATAATATAATAAAATAGATTAATAAAACTAGATAACCTAAAATACTCTTTATAATAATATTAGTAATAAAATTAGACAATAACATTATTATAAAGTTAGGTAATAATAAATAAATAACAAAGTTTTTTAAACCATATTTCATAATTTTCACCATATTTATTTTAGCATAAAACATATCTTTTTTGTTGGAAATATTATCTAACTATGTTATACTTAAAGAGAATATGGAGGATTTTATATGAAAGGTATTAAAAGTATTTTAATAATCCTAACAATGTTTATGTTTAATCTCTCTGTTTCTGCAGCATCAGGATGCACTTATAAAGAACAAACAGAATTAAATAGTGATATGAGTAATATAAAAATTATCTATGAAATACAAGATGATAAAGTAGATATTTTTATATATAATATAACCAATAATATTTTTATTACTTATAATAATCCAGAAACAGAACAAGAAACTGAAATTACTTATTATGATACTGAAGATGGTAAGTACATAATAGAAAGAGATTCTAATAACTTAGAAGAATATAAATTTCAAATAAAATCTAATAAACCATCTTGTTATGGAAATATTTTAACAACTAAAACAATTATAAAACCTAAATATAATCAATTCTCTAATTTAGAAATATGTAATAATCAATACTTACAAAATCATTCATATTGTCAAAAATATATAACTACAGAAATAAATAAAAGTGAAGAAGAAGTAGAAGAATCTTTAAAACAATATTTAGAAGCTAGAGTAAAAAAAGTTACTACAACAACTACCAAAGTAGAAGAAAGCATATTTGATAAAAAACACATAACAATTTACTCTGGAACTGGTATTATATTAGGAATTGTTATTATAGTTATAATACTTCTTATCAAAAAGAAAAGGAGTGAACTATAATGAAATTAAAAAAACGTTATATAATCCTACTTTTATTAATAATTCTAATAAGTTTAGGAGGTTTTATATATTCTAAGATTCATAACAAAAATGGCATATCTTACATTGGCGCAAAACAAAAAAAACTAGGTAGTGCTAATGTTGTCAAAAATCCAAATTATGATAATTATAGATTAATAGACGATAGTGATGCATTAATTCTAACATATGGAGATTATATTGTAAAAGTAGTAGATTCCGACCTTTTAAATGGTGACGGTTATAATTCATACATGGGATTTGAATTTTTCTTCTGTCGACCAAAAGAAGAATCGGGTGGTGGTTGTGATTCTTGGAATCTTAACGGAGAGAATGGTATTTATGAACGCTTAGGTCAATCTACAGGAAATGACATCTTAAGACAAGTTAAAAAATTATATGAAAAAAAATATGAAGAAGCAAAAGAAGCAAATAATTATTATTTAGCAAATTACTGGGTTAAAGCCTATAACGAAGTATTGGTTCAAGGACGCATAGATAGTAAAATCATTAATGAAGTACCAGAACCAAAAGAAGAAAACAGATGTGACAGCGATCCTTTTAATTTAGGAAACTCAAGAATTATTTGGCAAAATCCAGATAATCCAAAACAATGTGTCGGATATTTTGATTCCCCAAATTACCTAACAACAATCACTCGTGGATATGGAGCAACTTATGAAGATTTCAGAAAAGAAGCGGGTGCTAAAATGAAAGAAGTGTGTAACATACTAAAAGAAAGAACTCTTAATCACAAAACATCGGGTACAATAGGTTCGTACAATTCAATCTGTGAAGGGGTAGATGGCTATGAAAATCTTAAACTAGATTATTATTTAAGATTTGGCGATGGATATTGGCTAATAACTATAAAAGATACTTCTGAATATGGTATAAGTTACGAAGAATTTTTTAATAGATATGGTGGAGAAGGCCTTGTAAACTTAAGACAATTACTCATAGATGATATGATGTCATACGGAAATTTTAATTATGGTTCAATCCTAGAATTTAATAATCTAGAGTACAATCGAAATAATCCAGCAAATCAAATACCTTTAAAAACGGAATGTAGTGCGGAGAAAAAAGAAGGTTATGCCGAATTTTCAATTAAGTATGGATACGAACCTAATCCAAGTACATTTAAAGAATCAAAGTATAAAAATGTTGCCGAAATGGTAGGAAGCTGCGGTTGTGAATTCGTTAGAGACAAACTAGAACAATATGGAGCATTAGATCAGTTCGAAGCATATAATCAAGCTTGTACTGGTGAACAACTATCCATAAGTACAATCACTTTAGATTGGCAAGGTGGATGGGGACCTAATACATTGGGAGTTAATTGGGATGGAAACAACGGAATTTATAAAATAACTGGTGTAGTAGGTACTAGTCACAGTGTTGCGTTCGATCAAGCATTACACTATTTCAACTATAATTTAATTGGTTGGAGTACCACTAGAGATTGTGCTACGAAAATAGGTAGTGGAGGACTGACCCACAATTTTACTTTTGGTGATTCTAATGTTACTTATTATGCTTGTTACGATGGGGATATTTATGAAGGATCACTATTTGATGCTTCTGGTAATAAAAAAACTG
>CAKOLD010000014.1 GCA_934096015.1 uncultured Bacilli bacterium | reverse complement strand
TTATTGATTTTGATTTAAAACATTCTAATGATGTTCCAAATCTAATAAAATTATACATTGATTATTATAATTATGAAGATCTAATTACGCATTAAATTATAAAACTCCAATCCAATATAAAATCGAATCAGGGTTTTAAGCGTCTTTTTAAACAGTCAACTTTTTTTGACTAGTTCATAAAGGAACTTTTTTAATTTAAAATTTAATATGATTCCAAAACATATAAAATAACTAATTAAACTACTACCTCCATAAGAAATAAATGGTAAAGTAATACCTGTTATAGGAAGTAATCCTAAATTCATCATTATATGTTCCAATTGTTGATATAAAAATATTCCTAAAAAACCAATTATAAAATATTTTTTATCATAATTTACAATATCTAAATTCTTTAAAAGTAATATATCTAAATATATAAATAATATAATAACAAATAACCCAGTAATAAAACCTAAATCAGTAAGAACCAATGCAAAAGCAAAATCCGTAACAGCTTCTGGAAAATAAATATGAAACTTATCTATACCAAGACCAAACATTCCGCCATTACCAATTCCTATTAAAGCATTATTTATTTGATAACCAGTACTATTCATAAAATTTACTAAACGATCCATCCTATAAAAAAAACTAGTACCAAAAATTTTAATAAATAAATCTTGATTAAAAAAATACAAATAACCAAAACATGATCCTAATAATAATATAACTAATACTCCCGCTGTATACCACCACTTATTTAAATCATAATAAATTAACATAAACACCCACATAATGATATAAAATAAAACAGTTCCAGTATCAGGTTCTAAAAATGTTAATAAAGAAGGTATTAAGACTATAATAAAGGTTTTTAAAATTAATTTAAAATCACTACTCTTATTTAAATAAAAAACCTTACTTAAATAAATTAATAAAATTATTTTCATAAATTCACTAGGTTGAATAGATATAAAACCTAAATTAATCCAAGCTTTTGCCCCATTTATAGAATTTCCAAAAAACAAAAGTGATAATAAAATAATATTCATAATTACATAAAATATAAAAATATTATCATAAATATACTTATAATTAAATTTAATTACTAAAAACATTATAATATATCCTAAAATATAATAAATTATTTGTTTCATTAAATAATACTTATAACCATCTAAAATAAATTTAACATTATACATAATCAAAAAACTAACAATCATTAATAAAAAAATTGGAAATATAAATTTTAAAATTTCTTTTATTTGTAACCTTTTCATATTAATATTTTGTTCAATAATTAAAATTTATACATATTATATATTAGGGTGATATCATGAATAACTTACCAAATGTATTTGCAAATAAAATAAAAAACAAGATAGATAATTCACAAGAATTTACTAGAGTAAACGATCAAGAAATAACAAAATTATCAAAAAATGAAATAGAAAAGAAAATAAATGACATATTTGCATCAAACAAATACATTTATAAAATTAAAGTCATAGTAACTTTAAATTCAACTACTAAAGAATATACTTTAGTTGGTAAAACTACCAAAGATCTAATAACTATCGACAATACATTAATACCAATAAATTCTATTGAAGATATATCTTTAAAGTAAAAAAGCTTTACCACTTGGTAAAACTTTTTAATTACAAGTAAAATTCTGTTCATTAGACCTACACTATTTAAATAAATTTAAATTATTAACAATAATTTGATATCTATCCATTCTTTTTTCAACCCTACCAACAACACCTACTAAACTTCCTTTTTTGATATTCTGAATCAAATTATATCCATCTGGAAAAACAGTATACTCTATAATACCAGTTTCATCACTGGCTTGAATAAAAGCCATTTTTTTCTTATTTTTTGTTTCTATAGTCTTTATATTCTCTACTAAAACTACAGTTTTTACAATCTTGTCAAAATACAATTTAATATCAGCAGCTTTTACAACATCAGTATATTTGCTAGCAGGATGATTACTTACAAAAAAACCATATAACTCTGCTTCGTTTTGCATTAAATCAACATCATTAATTTCTTCAACAAATTTAATAACAGGTTTTAAAACTAAACTTTCATCTAAATCTTTAACCAGTTCTGCATAATTAATCGCATTATCTAAATTAGTTAACATAGTATTTCTATTAAGTTTAAAACAATCCAAAATTCCCGCTATGATTAAAGTTTCTAATATCTTTTTATTTACGTTAAAACCATAAACTCGTTTTACAAAATCAAAATAATCAACATATTTACCATTATCTAATCTCTCTTTTAAAATAGCTTCACAACTCATAGAACCCACATTTTTAACTATATTAATTGGTAATAAAATTCCCTTTTGATAAACTTCATACTTATTAGTAGAAAAATTAATATCTGGCTTATGTATCATGATATTTTCTTTCTTAGCTAGCATTAAATATTCTTTAGTTTTTGCTTCACTTCCAATATTAGAATTTAATAAATTAATAATAAAATATTCTTTATAAAATACTTTCAAATACATCATTTGATAAGCTACTAAAGAATAAGCAACTGAATGCGATTTATTGAAACCATAATTAGCAAATTTTACTATTAAATTATAAATTTGAGTTGCTAAATTTTCACTATAACCTTTATTAACACTCCTTTTAATAAAATTAATTTTCTCTTTTTCAATAATATCAATTTTCTTCTTACTAATGGCCCTTCTTATTAAATCACTTTCTGCATAAGAATAATCAGCCATAGTATTTAAAATTTGCATAATTTGTTCCTGATAAACTATTATCCCATAAGTACTCTCTAATATAGGGTTTAAATCTTCATGATAATAATTAATTTTTTCTTTTCCATTTTTTCTTCTGATATATAAATCAATATTGTCCATAGGACCAGGCCTAAATAAAGCGAGTGCAGCAATTAAATCATTAAAACAACTAGGTTTTAATTTTCTTAAAAAATTCTTCATTCCCGAAGATTCAAATTGAAAAACCCCTGTAGTATTAGCAAGTGAAAACTCTTCATAAACTTTAGCTTCACTCAAAGATATTTTATTAATTAAAAACTTTTTATTTAATGATTTTTCAACATCACTTACAGTATTTGCTAATATAGTCAAATCTTTAATTGCTAAAAAATCCATTTTTATAAGACCTAATGTTTCCAAATATTCCATTGTATACCCAGTTAAGTAATTCCCATTATTCTTAACAACAGGAACAAGTAAATCTAAATCCTTAGAAGAAATTACTACTCCGGCAGCATGAGTACCAATTTGTCTTTTAACTCCTTCTAAAGACATACTAATATTATATAAATTTTTTAAATCTAAATTATTATTTAATATTTTAATTACTTCACTATTTTGATTTTTTAATAAATTCAATTTAGAATCAATATATTTTAAAAGTAAATTAAGCTTTTCATCATTAATTTCTAAACAACGAGCAACATCTCTTAAAACTTGTTTTGATGCTAAAGTTGCAAATGTAATAATACCTGCTACTCTTTTTTCTCCATAAACTTGCTTTACATAATCAATAACTAAATAACGTTTTGATGCATCAAAGTCAATATCTATATCTGGCATGGTTATTCTTTCAGGATTTAAAAATCTTTCAAATAATAAATCATATTTTAAAGGATCAATTTGAGTAATTCCTAAAGAATAACTTATTAAACTACCAGCTGCACTACCTCTACCAGGGCCCACATATATACCATTATTAATTGCAAATTTAACATAATCGTAAACTATTAGAAAATAATCAACAAACCCCATATCTTGAATAATTTTTAATTCATACAAAAATCTTTCTTTATACAGATTATTTATTTTACCATTTAATCTTTTCGTTAAACCTTTTAAAGCCAAATTATATAAATAAGTATAATTATCATCATTACCCTTATACTTTGGAATATATTTTTCTGTTTCTTTTATTTCCAAATTACATAAATCTTTAAATATTAAAGTGCTCTTTTTATATTCATCTTTAATATCCATATTAAAATAATTATCTTTATAATTTACAAAATCATAATTAGATTTAGTTTTACCTAATTTAATCATATTTAAATAATTAATATAGTTAACATCATTTTCTTTTAAACACAAAATTTCATTTAAATAAACAATTTTATTTGTAATTAATTTAGAATTAACAAACTCTGAATCATTACTAAAACTAATAAAACAATCAGAATATAAATTATTACTAAATTCTTCATATAAATTTCTAGAATCATAAGGAATTACTAAAATTAAATTATCTTTATATAATTTTAAAACTTCTATATCTAATTTATTTTCATTAATATATGTATTTATTTTAAATAAATTTTTAAGACCATCATAATTTTTTACAAATAAATATATTTTTTTATTATTATAAATTATTTCTAACCCAATTATCGGTTTTATATCATATTTTTTAGCAGTTAAATAAAAATTCATAACTCCAAACAAATTATTATCAATTAACCCACAAGAATCTATTTTATTTGCTTTTAAAAAGGGAAATAAATCTTGAACCTTAATTAAACTATTTAATAAAGAATAATCTGTTTTAATTCCTAATGGAACATAATTCATAAATTCACCTTCCCTAAGTAAATTATATACTATCTTAAATTATTTGACAAACATAATAGTTAAGTAGTTTGTATTTGACTTTAGGCATTTCCTATGATAAAATTAATAAGAATTTTATTAAGGAGGGATATTATGGCAACAAAAATATCAGCAAAAAAACCTTTATTTGGTAATAAACGTTCTCATGCCTTAAATGCAACTAAAAAAAGACAAAATCCAAATTTACAAACTGTAACTATTAATGGAGAAAAAGTTAAATTAACAGCAAGAGAATTAAGAACATTAAATAAAGCAGCATAAAAAGACTTGAATTTTCAAGTCTTTTTTATTTGAACCAACAATGTTCTATATCTATATTAGTGCTTTCAGGCATAGGATTTGGTAAATCTAATCTTACTAACAAAGGAATCTTAAATGAAACCCCAAATACCATAGCAATCCCTGGAACCAAAGATTTTAACTTTTCTATAACACCACTATCAACATTACTAGAAATAGAACTAATTATTTCTAAATCTGTTGGATGAAACATTCTAAAAGTAATAAAATTAGAACACTGACTCAAAGCTGTTGTTGAAAGCTCACTAGGTCTTTGAGTAATCAATCCTAAAATAATTCCATATTTACGTCCTTCTTTAGCTATTCTATCAAAAATATTATATCCAAGAATTTTTAAATCAGTATCATTTTGAACATATCTATGAGCTTCTTCTAATATCAAATGAATTGGATAACTAGCTCTTTCATTTAAATTAGTTGCAAAATCAAAAAACATCTTAGTATATATTTTAGTTAATACTTTAGCAAATCTTTCATCTATATAATTAAGATTCATATTAACTATTTGAACATTACCATTTTCATTTTTAAATATCTTTCTTATATATTCCGCTTTAGTAGTATATTCATCAACTTTAAAAAATAATTTATTCTCACTATTAATAATCTGTTGTAATCTTATCTTTAATTGATTATTCTCATCATAGATTTTATCGCTTTTTAAAATTCCTTCATTTATTAAAGCAAAATCCATAGCATAATATATGTCATCCAACGAATAAACTAAATTATTTCCCTGTGATACATTACTTAAATCTAATTTTTGATACTTTTCTAAATATTCAATAACAAATTGTAATGAATTAATTTTACCAGATTGATCAATATTTAAACACTGTTTTATTGTCCTAGTATATCCTGGTTGAACTATCTCGGCATTTATATTTAATTCATCAGTATTATACCTAGACAAAACTGCAATAACTTGATCTCTTATTTGCGTACTAGTTTTTCCACTAGTTAATATATCAAGTAAAGTAGATGCAATTATATCATTTTTATAATTCTTAGCTTCTGGAGAATCTGAATTAAAAATATATACTAATTTTAAAGTTTTTTCTAAAATAGCAAGTTGATTAGAACTATTAGCATTCAAAAGTAAAGCTAAATCATCAACACCTAAAAAATATGCTGGAATATTTATTATTTCTCCTTCTGTCATATCTGTCTTTGTTGAATAATTTTTAAACCCCATTTCTGGAACTTTATTTAAAATACCTAAACACTTATTATACTCACCATAAACATCAAAAATAACTATGTGAGCATTAACTGGATTCCCTTCATTATTATGTAAAAATATATTTTGTAAAATTCTTGCAACACCACAACTTTTACCACTACCAGTATTTCCTATAATAGCAAAATGATTTGAAAAAAAGTTATTTAAATTAACAGTAACATTATATCCTTCATAAATATTACTTTTACCTAAAAATAAAGTGTTTTTATTAGCAATATCTTGATTACCTAATATTAATTCCAATTCAGATTTATAAATAAGACGACAACCACTTTTAAAAGAAGGCTTTTTTATAACTCCGCTTGTAAATGAATTATTACGAATTTCCCCAACTAATAAAATATTTATTACATCTTTGCTAATATTAATAATTTCTCCAACTACACTTCTACTATCTTCAGGAAATACTACGTGAATATTTAAATAATTGGGCTGAGATTCTTTGCTTAAATTTTCTAAAGAAACATTATTATCATCTATATTTATAACTTTACCAAACATACTATCACCTATTATAAATATACCATAACTGACTTTAAAAACAAACTAAAAACATATGATTTTCTCATATGTTTTTATGATTAAATTAATAAGTAAACATTGCACTAGCGATTATTGCAAGTAAAATAAATAATACTAATATAATAAAACCATTAGTTCCAAAAGAATTACCTTTATTACCTCCATTAGCATTACAACATTTATTCATATTTAACACCTCCTATTAGATGAAAGCCCCTACAATTATAATTAATAGTATGAATAATACTAATATAAAAGCAGCAGCGCCTACACCATTATTATTACAGGCTGTATGGTTCATAAAACCCCTCCTTTTCATTACTCATTGTATTTTATGGTGAATTTTACTTTTTTGTGATAAAATCTTGAGTTTTTCTCAAACTATCTGTATAATTAAAAATGTTAAGGAGGATATATGAAAAAGAAATTATTAGTACTAGCAGTAATTGGTTTAATGATGAGTGGTTGTGGTAAAATACCTACTCTAAAAAATGGGGAGGAAGCTGTAGTTACTTTTAAAGATTCAGAATCAATAAGTGTAGACGAATTATATAATAACATTAAAGATTCATATGCTCTTAATGCATTAATAGATATGATCGATAACAAAATATTATATATAGAATATAAAGATAAAGACTCTGAAATCGATGAATATGTTAAAAATAACTTAGATTCTATGAAAGAATACTATAAAACTGATGATGAATTAATTCAAGCATTCAATAGCTATTACGGAACTGGATTCCAAGACATACAAGATTTCAAAGATTATTTAGCTTTAAATTATTTAAGAAACTTAGCAACTGAAGATTATGCAAAAAGTAAAGTTACAGACAAATCAATTGAAAATTACTACAAAAACACAACAGTTGGAGATATTGAAGCAAGTCATATTCTTATAACACCTGAAGTAAAAGATGATATGAGTGACGAAGAAAAAACTAAAGCTGAAGAAGCTGCTTTAAAAGAAGCAAAAGATATTATCGAAAAACTTAATAATGGTGAAGATTTTGCTGAACTTGCTAAAAAATATTCTGACGACACTGCAAGTGCCAAAAATGGTGGAGCTTTAGGAAAGTTTAATAAAGGTGATATGGTTGAATCATTTGAAACTGCAGCCTATGCCCTTAAAGTTAACGAATATACTAAAGAACCAGTTGAATCAGAACATGGTTATCACATTATTTTAAAAACTAAAGAATATGATAAACCAGATCTTAAAGATGTTAAAGATGAAATTACTGAAACATTAGCAAAAGAAAAAATGCAAAAGGACTCAACAATTTCAATAACTGCAATAACAGAATTAAGAAAAAAATATGATTTTAAAATCACAGATTCTGAATTAGCAACTCAATATAATAAGTATATTAATAATTTATACCAAAGAGCTACATCAACAACTAGTACAACAAAATCAAGTAAATAACACTTTATTGAGTGTTATTTTTTTATAAAAAAAATATTACTTTTTCTCAGTAATATTTTTTAATTCCCTATTTTTTAACTGTTCACTCTTCACTATAAAATAAATTGAAAAAGCTAACAATAGAAAATCAACAAAAAAAGTAAAATAACTATACCATTTGTTTTCAAAATTATGTATATCCATTATAAATAAAATTATAAAAGTTAATATCCCAACTATTCCCATAATCTTAACTCTTTTCAAATACATCAAAGTAGTTTTTGGTTTTTCATCTTTCTTTTTCATTATTAATCACTCCCTCTATTAAAGAAATATCATAACCCTTTTTATATAAATAATCCTTAATCTTATAATTCAGATTATCTTTATACTTTATACTAAACTTTTTATAAGCCTTACGATATTCTTTTAAAATCAATTCAGAATCATTAAACTTCTTTTCATTTAACAAATTAATTATATCATATTTTTCATATCCCATATTTATTATTTCATTTGTAATCTTTAATTTTAATTTGTTAGAACCCGCCTGTTTATTAAGTTTAATTTTTTTATCAATTATTTTATCTATTCTACTACTCCATAAATCATTAAACTCTTTTAAATAAGAATCAATTTCATCACTATTAAAACCTAATTTAATTAATTCATTTTTTATTTTATAAGGGCCATTTAAAGTTAAATTAATTTGATCATTAATATAAGCTTTTATATAATTAGACTGATTTATATAACCATCATGCTTTAATTTATCAATTAAACTTTTAATATTACTTTCATTTATATTTAATTTTTGTAAATATAAATATACTTCTTTTTCACTTCTTAATTTTCTCATAATATATTTAATTGCTTTGTAATAACCATCTAAATAATCATTATAATTAGTAATTTCTTCTAATAATTTATCATCCATATTTTTATTTACTAATAAATTATATTTAACAATTACATCATCATAAAGTTTTAATGATAAAGTATTATCAAAATAAACAGTATAAACATTACTTTTTCCTTTTTTAAATTTAACTATTTCCATTTTATCACCTAAATATAAATATATTATAACAAAAAAAATCAAGAAAATAATTATTTTTCTTGATTTATTATTTTTTTAATTTTTCCATTTTTCTTAATAAAAGCTATTAAGGTAATTAAATTAAATAAAAGTAATACACCACTTAATCCCATAAATATTATTTCTCGCTTTTTAACTTTCTTTAACTCACTTACAACAATATCTACTACTTCTCCATCATATTTTTGTAAAGTTTGTTCGGTTTCTTCATACAAATAATAACCTTTTTCACCATTAATTAAATTCATTCCATAAAATAAACTAAATTTACTTTTTTTATTACTCTTTAAACAATCATATTTTATATCATTTATAGTAACATCAGCTTTATTAAAATAATTAACTTTATCAGAATTATCAAGTAACATCAATACCACATTAGAAAATCTTAATTCTTTATATTGATAATATTTATCATTATCATAAACAAATAAACTAACATTCCCTTCAGTATCTTTTAATCCAACCAAAGTTATTTTTGCTGTTTCGTTATAAAAAGCAGGTATATCTAAATCATTTATCTTAACAGTTGTTTCCGTAAATAATTCTGGTTTCGTTAATAAGGAAGCTCTTTTTATTAAAGTATATTCTTTCTTTGAAACAGTTACTTTTATAGGATTTTCATCCACTACACTTGCAACTAAAACATAAGTTTTTGTACTGCCGTTTTCTGCCGTAACTACAATTTCAAATCTATTATCTCCCTCCGCAACTTGCAAAGATCCTGTTCCACTTATTTTAGATTTAGAATCCTCTGCAGTTGCAGCAACATCAATAGTTTCAACATTTGCAGGCAATTCCACTTTATATTCTAAAGTATTTTTATCAAATGCAGGAATTATTTCATAACCATTAACACTTAAAGAAGATAAATTATTATTTTTAGAATAGCTAGCTTCAAGTTCTGCTTGAGTAATAATTTTTATTGTTTTGCTACCAGCAGAAACATTCATAGCAGCCTCATCAGAATAACTATACATTTCATAAGATCCTACGCTAACAGTTGCAGAACCACTCTTAAGAGCTTTAAATTTTAAAGTATAAGTTTTAGATTTTACTCCACCACTCACCTGTGAATAATCTACAACTTTAGTATTTCCAGATATTAACTGCAACCTAGAAGAATCATAATTTATTAAATACTCCCAACTACCAATTCCCACACTACTTGAAAGAGTAACATTAACAGTAACGGTAGATCCAACTACTGCACTATTACCACCACTTAACCTAATTGAAGCATTAGCTGCAAATACCTTAAAAGGAACCAAAACCAAACATAAACTTATTAAAACACTAAACAATTTCTTTTTCATACTACCTCCTATTGATTAATATTCCCTTCACCTAAAATATATTTTTGAATTTTTAATAAATCTAAAGCATTTATTTTTCCATCTTTATTAGCATCTCCTGCTTTGTAATCAGCATCCGATAACTTAGTTTCACCTAAAATATATTTTTGAATTTTTAATAAATCTAAAGCATTTATTTTTGCATCCCCAGAAGGATCACCATAAACTACGGCTTTGTAAGTAACACTAGTAGATCCGACAACAGTAATTGAATACCCTGTTCCCAAAGATCCATCATTTACTACTTGTCCATTTCTATTCATAACTGTTACACTAACTCCCATACTCTCTAAATTAGCTTTAAAATTAGCTACATTTGTACCAATAGCTATATTTGATAAAAATAATCCATCAACTGAATAACCAGCACTTACTACCGCACTAGTAGCGTCTGTTTTACTTTGGTCAATACTTTCACCACCAGTATTTCCGCCAATATTATCATAATTTTTATCACCATCATTTGTAGGCAACTTAATATCTCCAGGCATATTTTCAAATACAGGAATATAGAAAGCAAAACTTGAATCTAACATACTCAATGATTTATAAGCTTGATAAATAATCAAACCTTCACTATAAGGCGCTCTAACATTAGTCATATATTGATTAATATATCTTGAAGAAGCACTATTTGGTGCAACATTAAATTTTTGAAAATAAGCAGTAAATTGTCCTTTATCCAAAAAGTTAGTCTTTATTCTCCTCGCACCGCCCTTAATAGCAGTCATTCTATCATTATATTGATTACCAGTTCCTCCCCAACCTACTCTATAAGCATAAAGTAAAGCACATTGAGTTATTCCACTACAACTATCTGCAGCACCATAATTATAAAAATTATAATAATGATTTAAATTAAGCCCATTTAATTCTCCAAAACGATCATAATAATTACCACTTATAGCTGAATATAACTGCCCAGCATACGTTGTACCAGCACCAAGTTTTCCATCTCCCATTTCTTGTTTTATTCTACTAGCAATTGCAATAGGACTTACTTCAGTATCTCTCGCTTCCGCTATAAAAGTTGGTAAATCAGGAATTTGTTCATAAATAAATTTACCACTAAATATATTCGCTACAGCATTCCTATAAGCATCTGTACTAATATTATTATTAACATACTGATATTCAAACATAAATATATTTTGTTCATTTAAAAAGTTTCTCGGATCCATGTAATAAGCAATTGTTTGACTTGAAGCAGTGCTCCATCCATGATATTGATTAGGACAATTTAAATTTCTGTATTTGCTATCATCAGTAGAAGGTACTAAATTAGAATTACAAGCACTCTCACTACTAACTGCATCATTAAAATTAGTATTGGTTCTTTTTGCAACAAATTGCCAATTAGGATGAATTTGATGTAAATAAGTTAAATAAGGAATATAACTCTCAGCGAAACCCGCATTTCTTAATTGTGAAGCATAATTAGGATCATCAGCAGTCTGATTTTCTACAATAACTTTAACATAATCCTTACAAATATAACCAGTCATATTATTATAAGTTACATTAGCCCATCCTTGAGCACATTTCGAAGTATCAGTAGTTGCCGCTGCATTATAATTATTCATTATTAAAGCATCTCCATTATTAAACACTGTTAAAACATCACAATTAGTATTTGGTTCTTTTCGCATTTTAACATAAGTACCATCAACATAATAAGAATCAGCATAAACATTCAGTACTAAAAAATTAAATAGTATAAAAACACTTACTAAAAATTTCTTCATTACTACACATCCTACTCTAAATAATTATAACATATATTCTAACATATTCCTATTGATTAAAAGTTATTTCCAATAATTAACATTTATTTTACAAAAAAACATAAAAAAATTGCTGTTCAAGCAATTTATATATTTGAAATATTTCCACTTACTGATGCATCTGTTGCTTCGTTTATTTCTGTTACATTGTAAATGTGATTTCTCATTGTTACTACATTATTATAGAATATTTCATAGTTCTTTCTTATCTCTTGGTAGCGTCCGTTTGTTACGTCTGCTCCACTACTTTGCCATGCATCTCCATATAATATCTTCATATGTTGATCTATACTATCAAATATTGCTAGTATGTTATCTGCATTTGTTTTTACTTGATCAGCACAGTTTCTTGCTGCTCCATAATCTTTCTCTTCAAATTCGTTCATTTTAATCCTCCTTTTTTAGAATAAGCCTGCTGCTCTATTTGCATTCTCTTGTTCTGTATCATCAAATTGTCTTGCGCCTTGAGTTATCTTTTGTCCTAATAGATTTAACAACTCTTGGAAATCTCTTAAATTTACTATTTGATCATCTACTACCATTTTAAATTGATTTGCAGATAAACCTCTCCATATTGTCATTAAATTCTCTACATTTGAATTTAAACTATTTATTTGTGAATTTAAATCTTCACTAGATGCTATTGTATTCATTCCTTGTGAATTCATATTTCCAGCATCAACATGTAATCCAGACATCTTCTTCCTCCTTCTATCTTATATTTGAATTATAGCATAAGAAAAAAATCATGAATATAAAAAAGCTGTATTTTTTACAACTTCTTTACTTATCAAAATAATTACCATAATTAGTTGCTTTTGTCACGTTTTTATTCCATTCCGGATGACAACTAGAAGTTCCAGGATTATCATGACCTGTACCATACCAACTTTTTTTGTCTACTAAAAATTCCACAATAGTTTGGCCATTATCATGTCCCCACTTGGTACATCCTCTATCATTTTGATTTTTTATATCTCCAATAATACATTTAATAACTGATCCATCTGCTTGTTCAAAATCTACATAATCTCCAACTTGCCCAAAAGTTGTAGTTGTTGCAACAACATATCTTCCATCAATTACTCCAAAACCTTCTGAATCAAAATTCATTCCAGCAGCCTCTCTCAATTTATATTGAGGAGAACTTGAATCAGTTACCAATTGCCATCCCATAAAAGTATGAGCACTACCTAATCCTGATGGAACATCAATTACACTTTGAGCAGTTAAATTTGATGGTTCAGTTTGATCAGCAGTAGTATCACTGCTAGTATTTTCTGCTGAAGTACTTTCTTCTGTTTTTTCAGTGGTATCACTAGTAGAACTAGTGGCAGATCCTGCCGCTACACTTGCAGAAGCCGCCGCAGCTGCAGTAGCTGATGCAACAGACGTTGCATTAGAAGAACTTCCTGCTACAAAAGAAAGTGAATATTGTAAACTAGTATGATTTTCTACAACTGCATTTAAATACTTTGAAGTATTAGTCATTTTTTCAGAGGCACCTGTAGCATTAGAAGCAATTGCTGCAACTGCTCCCGCAAAATTAAATTCTTCACAATCACTAGTATCATACCCAGCTATTTTATTCGCCATATCTCTCATCTGAGAAGCATTATTATTAAAATTTTCCGCATGACTTGAAACAATATCAGTTTCTAAAACAAATTTTCCCATAATTAATTACCATTCCTTTTATTATAAGCAGTAGCAGTATATCCAAAAGGATCACTATATTTTGAAGGAAACGAATAGAAAGTATAAGAAGCACCATATTTATTATTAATTTGTGTTTCACTTTGAACATAGTCACTCCTACTATTAATATCACCAGTTGAAATTGAACTTAAGTCGCTTTCACAATCATGTTCATCTATGTAATCAGGTAATGTTCTATTACCATTTACTAAAACATCTTTTACGATTGCTAAGTTTTCATCACTTACTTCACTAGAATTAGCAAAATTTGATTCTGACCTCGCCCACCAAGTTGAATCTCTTACATAATCAGCAATATTATTGTAACTTCCTTTTCCATAAAGTTCGTACCTATTCGCCATCAATGATGCTTCAGCTGCTATTCCAGCAGCATCTCCCTGCTCATGAGCACACTGATTAGCAATTCCTCTAAGTTGTTCATCAGTTAAGTTTTGATAAACTTCGTAACTGCTATTAGTAGCTTTTTCTGTAGTTTCAGATGTAGTTGAAGCAGCTCCCGGAGTAAATACCATAGAACCTTGTAAACTTGTATGAGTTTCAACTACTGTACTTAAATACTTTGAAGTATTAGTCATTTTTTCAGCAGCAGCACTAACATTTGCCGCAATTGCTGCAACTGCTCCTGCAAAATTAAACTCCTCACAATCACCAACATCATAACTAGCAATTTTATTAGCCATATCTCTCATTTGAGAAGCAACATCATTAAAATTATCAGCATGGGTAGAAACCACATCAGTTTCTAAAACAAACTTTCCCATTAAATCACCTAATCCCCATATACATCACTCATATCATAAGCTTTAAAACCATAATGATTTTCTGCATAATCATAAGTAATTTTTGTTAATTTAACTCCAACAGAAGAACTACTAGCCTCCGCCGTAATAAAGTATCGTTCTTCTGGATGATTTTCAACAATCATCTCAACATGTGCATGAGCACTATTATTAACATTTAGAATATCTCCAGATTGAGCATCTGCATATTTAACTGATTTTCCAGAAAATTTACTTGCAAAAGTTGCTGTAGTTTCATCAAAGTGTTGATCACTTCCCTGATTCAAACAATAACTTACAAATGAACTACAATCTGCACCAGATAACATACCAGAAGTAGTTGTATTTCCGTGTGCACCACCATAGTCATAATCTAATTTAACGCCCTTATCTGCTGCTAGCTTAATTAAAGTTAAAGATGAATCAATAGCTTTTTGTCTATTACTTTCAGAACCATTTTTTATATCATCCATAAGCTTTTCTATATAACCTTCACCATAATAATTAGCTAAATTATCACTATCACTTAATTTTTCTAAGCTTCCCATTTTATTTAGTAAATCATTAATTTCTTCTGAAGACATTGATGAAGCAACCGGTAATAAACCTAACAATCCAGAAGTGTTTGCAAAATTAGAAATTGGCTGATTAATTACTGATGTTATAATAGCCGCAAGCAAACTCTCTATCTGTGCTTTTAATTGTTCCTTTTTAGCCTTAAGTTCTGCAAGTTGACTCATATATCCGGAAACCGCTGGATCATCCTTATCAGCACTTGCAATTTTTGCCTCTAATTGTTTAATTTCTGCCTTAATCATTTTATATTTTGCAAGTAAATCTATTGCCGTCGCTAAACTATTCATTTGACTAGCAATTGGTTCGGAATATGTACTTACAAAATTTTCTCCCTGTTCTACAATACTATCTCTACTAACATCTTCCCAAACGCCAGAAGAAGTAGATTCATTTAAAATGTTTCTATATTTTTCGAATAAACTATGAATTTTAGCTCTATCAGCCATTACTGTGCCACTAGATAGCATATTTACACACTCCCTATATTACTTGCATTATTACTATCACTCATTTTATAAATAGTCGAACTAGTATTTAAAAATAACGCAGCCTTAGCAAGTTCATTAACAGATGCCTGTAAAGCCGAATAAATTGTTTGCCATCCCGAATAACAACTATCACTTATTGGACCTTTAAATACTTCATCAGAATGTAGCTCATTCATTAAAGTCTGCATCTCATCTAAAATACTATTTAATTCTCCAATAGAGCTAGTTACAGTATCTGCAGTATTAGAGAACAAACTATAATCATTAATTTTAAACTCTCTCATATCATCGCCTAAATTTGCATTCCTGATAATTCAGAATCAGTTGACTCAATAGCTTGTGAAGCCTGTTTTATAAAATCAGATAAATCATTCACCATTTTAACGTCCTCTCTCAATTCTTGAACTTTTTTATTATTACTTTCAAGAAACTTACTTTTTGCTTCACCATTCCAACCACTTACTCCACTTTCAACTTTAGATTGGTAATTAGTAACTGCAGTTGCAAAATTATCAGCAAGTGTATTAAGTTTTCCTGAAATATCATTTACTTTTCCATAATCACAAACAAATTTTGCCATTTTACCCTACCTTTCTTACTCTATATCAAATTATAACATAAATACAACATATAAAAAAGATTAAATATTTTTATTTTACAAAAAAGCATTAAAAAAATTGCTGTTCAAGCAATTTATATATTTGAAATATTTCCACTTACTGATGCATCTGTTGCTTCATTTATTTCTGTTACGTTATAAATATGATTTCTCATTGTTATTACATTATTATAGAATATTTCATAGTTCTTTCTTATCTCTTGGTAGCGTCCATTTGTTACATCTGCTCCACTACTTTGCCATGCATCTCCATATAATATCTTCATATGTTGATCTATACTATCAAATATTGCTAGTATGTTATCTGCATTTGTTTTTACTTGATCAGCACAGTTTCTTGCTGCTCCATAATCTTTCTCTTCAAATTCGTTCATTTTAATCCTCCTTTTTTAGAATAAGCCTGCTGCTCTATTTGCATTCTCTTGTTCTGTATCATCAAATTGTCTTGCGCCTTGAGTTATCTTTTGTCCTAATAGATTTAACAACTCTTGGAAATCTCTTAAATTTACTATTTGATCATCTACTACCATTTTAAATTGATTTGCAGATAAACCTCTCCATATTGTCATTAAATTCTCTACATTTGAATTTAAACTATTTATTTGTGAATTTAAATCTTCACTAGATGCTATTGTATTCATTCCTTGTGAATTCATATTTCCAGCATCAACATGTAATCCAGACATCTTTCATCCTCCTTATATTTTATACTTGAATTATAGCATAAGAGAAAAATCATGCATATAAAAAAGCTGTATATTTTACAACTTCTTTACTTATCAAAATAATTAATCGCCATAAACACTACTCATATCATAAGCATTAGTAAATCCATACCATTTTTTAGCATCTGCATAAGAAAGTTTTGTTAATGTAATTCCCACACTAGGTTTTCTTGCTTCTGCAGTAATAAAGTATCCTTCTTCTGGATGATTTTCAATAATTAATTCAACATGACCACTAGATTTATTTATTATATCCCCTGGTTTTGCAGAATCAAAACTAATTGCATTTTTAGAAAATTTAGTAGCAAAAGTACTAGTTGATTCATCAAAATTAGCATTTGTACCTTGATTCAAACAATAACTTACAAATGAACTACAATCAGCACCATTTAATACACCTTTTGTTGATGTATTTCCATGAGCTCCTCCCCAATCATAGTCTAATTTAACATCCTGATCAGCCGCAAGTTTAATTAAGGTTAATGCCGAATCAATAGCTTTCTGTCTACTACTACCAGAGCCATTTTTTATACCATCCATTACTTTTTCTATATAACCAGCTTCATAATAATTGGCTAAATTATCACTATCGCTTAACTTAGTCAAGCTCTTCATTTTACCTAGTAATTCATTAATTTGCTCACTTGTCATACTAGTTGAAGCACCAGCACTATTTAATGCCGTTTCAACAAGTGTATCAGAAGACATAGTAGATACCCCATCAGAAACAGCAGTCGACATCGATGCAGCAGAATCATTAAGAACCACTGAACAAATTCCATTTAATAAATCTTCAATCTTAGCTTTCAAATTTTGCATTCTTGAATTTCCTTCGTTAATTCGATCAACATAAAATGATTTTTCAGCATCACTTGCAGAATCTAAACGACTTTCAAAATCCTTAACTTCAGCCTTACATTTCTTATATTCAACTAAGCTATTTAAAGCAGACACCAAATCTTCTAGTTGCTTAACTATTGGATTTTCATAAGTTTCAATAAATTCTTCTGCTTTACTAACCAAACTATCTCTACTAGCACCAGACCAAACGTCACTACTTGTAGCATCAGTCAAAATAGAATCATATTGTCTAAATAAATTTTTAACTTCACTTGCATCACTAAGAACTACACTACTTGCAACCATTTTTACACGCTCCCTATATTACTTGCATTAACATTATCAGAAGTTTGATAATTTGCACTAGTGCTATTAAGATAAATTGCTGCTTTTGTTAAATCATCAGCAGAAGTTTTTAAAGTACTATTAATAGTTTTCCATGCAGAATAACAATTATCACTAACCGGTCCCTTAAACACTTCATCAGAATGTAACTTTGACATTAAGGATTCAGCCTCATAAATTAAATTATTCATATTAGCTACGGTTTGCGTAACATTATTAGAAGCAGCAGTAAATAAATCAAAATTATTTATTTTAAATTCACTCATAATATTCTCCTAACCTATATATCCATACTCGCTAAAGACTCATCCAATGTTTCAATAGCATTACTAGTCTTTTTTAAAAAAATAGCCAAGTCATTAACCATCTGTATTTCCTGTTTCATACTTTCAATTTTAGTATTGTTACTTGAAATGAATGTATCCTTTGCTTCACCAGTCCAACCACTAACACTACTTTCTATATTAGTATTATAATTATTCACTGAAGTAACTAAACTATTAGCTGTATCACTAAGTCTTTCAGAAATAGAGTTTACTGTTTCAAAATCACATACAAATCTTGCCATAAAATTCACTATCCTTAACCTATTATATATAAAATTATATCATAAAGAAAATAGAGAAAAAAGATAAATAATCTATATTTACAAAAAAAGTTGCTAAAAAGCAACTTATAATTTTTCTATAACATTATGATTCTTTTCAATACAGCGTACTAAATCAGCTTGATCATATTTTACAAATATTGATTTAAATCTATCAGGATTTTTTAAAAACATCGAAACATGATTTATAAAAGCATCCTTCATATTACTAATTCCCATATTATTAAGATAATCAAAATTCTCTTTAACAATTCTTGGAAAAAACTCTATTTTTTTAAACTCTTCATCATTCAACTTACTTTTTAAAGTTTCAATCTCATTATCCGTAAATCCTAACCCTTTTAAATAATCCATAACTATTTACCTCCTTTTAAAGATTTAATAATTATGTCTGTTAAATCTACATTTTTTACATAATCACCATATTTATTTATTGTTTCATTTAACAAATTCATATCAACATCAGATAATTTATCCAAAACATAACTCATAGCTTCTGTAGATTGTCCTGCATTTTTTAATTTTGTAATAATATTAGACAATTCTGAAGGAGTAATGTTACCAAAAACCTTAGCATCATAATATAAATTATCTAAAGAAATATTATTATCTTTTAAAACTTTTAAAATTCCCTCAAAAGTTTGTTTATTATAATTATCTAAAATATATTTACGATCTTCTTCTTTAAATGCATAATAATCAAGTCCCAAGGCTGTTAAATCATTTACAACATCGACTTCACTGCCTTTAGTATCACTATATGAATTACCAAAAATGTCAACAGAATCCTCAGATTTTATTGGTTCATTAATATTTTTACCAAATATATTATTAAATTCATCATCTATTGCTTTATTTAATGACTCAATACTAGGACTTGGCTTTTTAGAAACACTAGGTTCTTTAACTGAAGACAAAAGATCATTTAACTCTAAATCATGAGTATTCTCAATATTTTCATTATCTTTTTCTTCTAAAACTTCATTGGTTTCCTTTAAAGTATTTTCAGATTCTTCTGTTTCTTTACTTACATCATCTAAAGAAACTTCTTCTTTTACTTGCTCATCATTAACTTCAATGTCTTCTTTAGCTTCTTCTGTATCAACAGATTCTTCTTCTATTTCATCATTATCATTAATTACTTGATTAAAAACCTCATCTGCTTCCTCTTCAGTAACAGGTTCAAACATATTAGATTCTTCTTTTTTTTGTTCCTTTAACTCAGTATCATTTATGTCTTCAATATCTTCAAAAACATTAACTGAATCATTACTACTATCATTTACAGTTGTAACATTAAAATATTCCTCTAAATCATCATGTTCTTTAGTATAATCAATAATTTCATTTAACCTAACATCATAATAATGAACAGAACTTTCAAGTTCTTTTAATCTTGTTTCTTTTATCTTTTTATCCTTTTTTAAATTAACTAATAAATCTTTAATACTTCTTGCCCTATTAGTTAATTCAGCTATTTTATTTTTATGTACAGCAATCTCATCTTGCTTACTTTTAATTTGAACATTTATTTCTTTAGTACCAGCTTCAATAACTGCAACTAAATGTTTCTTTCCATATCTTTCTTTTAATTCAGTTAAATCATCTTCTAAATCAGTAATTTCTTCATTAAGTCTTTTAATATTTGCCTTGGCATCATCTACTTGAACTTTATACTTTTTAGCTTCTTCTAATTTTTCATCCATTTTTGATTGAATATCATTTAATAAAAAACGAGATTCATCTAATTTAGTTTTTAAACTACTTACTATATTTAAAAGAGATTCATTTGTTTCTTTAACAATACTAATCATATAAGACCTTCCTATTCTTTAAAAATTATAACAAAAACTTTATTCAATGTAAATAACTTTATTACATTTATAAAACATGTTATAATCAAAAACGGTGATAAAAATGAATATAATTAATAATTTAATAAAAGAAGCTAAAAAAGATTTAAAAACTATTGTCTTACCTGAAACAACTGACATTAGAACTCTAAAAGCTGCTTCATTAGTAGATTTTGCAAAAATAATCTTAATTGGAGATAATAATAAAATCAATGAGCTTGCTAATAAAGAAAAACTTAATTTAGATAATATTGAAATAATAAATCCAGAAACGTATGAAGATCTTGATACCCTTATAAATGAATTTTATAATCTAAGAAAGCATAAAGGATTAACTTTAGAAGAAGCAAAAAATATTATTAAAACTAATTATTTATACTTTGGTTGTATGTTAGTAAAACTAGATAAAGCAGATGGTTTAGTAGCAGGAGCTATTACTACAAGTAGCGATGTTCTAAGAGCTGCCCTTCAAACAGTTAAAACAGCTCCAGATACTAAATTAGTTTCATCATTTTTTATAATGGAACTTGAAAATAAAAATTATGGAGAAAATGGCCTATTCATTTATAGTGATTGTGGTTTAAATATAAATCCTACAGAAGATGAACTAGTAGAAATAGCTTACTCCAGTGCTAAAAGTTTTAAAACGTTAATAAATAAGGAACCCAAAATAGCTATGTTGAGTCACTCAACCTATGGTTCAAGTAAAGCAGAAAGTGCTATTAAAGTAAAAAACGCTACTAAGAAATTTCAAGAAAAATACCCTAACATTATTTTAGATGGAGAATTACAAGTAGATGCTGCGCTTATCAAAACAGTACAAATTCAAAAAGCTAAAGAAAGTAAATTAAAAGCTGAAGCAAATGTTTTAATATTCCCTGATATAGACTCAGGAAATATAGCATATAAATTGACTGAAAGACTTGCAAATGCTAAAGCATATGGTCCTATAACTCAAGGAATAAATAAACCAATTAATGATTTATCAAGAGGATGCAATTATGAAGATATAATTGGAGCAATTGCTATTACATGTATTCAAGCAAAAAAATAAATGATCAAACGTCATTTATTTTTTTAATATCCAAAAAATGTTTTTCCAGATATCATTTCTTCTCTTTTCGCTGCATAATAATTATCACTAGCCTCTTGGTATAGATTTGTTAATTCTGTTATCTGCTCTGTAAATTCATCAATCATTTGTTGAGTTTTAGAAATAACATCAGAAAGTTTACTACTATCATCTTCTAATTTGCTAGCAATTTTGCTTAACTTCCCATCATCTAAAGATACTCCATCTCCAACCAAATATCCTCCACCAAGTAAACTACTACTACATGAACTAACACTAGAAGCAGCATTAGGTAATATTGCACTAAATCTATTAAGATCAGCTAAATATTTTTCATATTTTGCTTTCTTCTCTTCAAGTTTTTTCTTTTCAGAAGAATACTTCCACATTAAACCTTGATAATAACTAGAATTTGCCATAAACTACAAATCCTTTCTATTTACTTTTTTTTGTATAGGTATTGTTTAATAATTTGTTTTCAAGTTTTTGAGATAGATTTAATAAATAATCTTTCTTTTTTAAATTTTGTAACCATTTTTCAGGAATATTTTCCATTCCATAATAAGTTCCTGCAACTCCACCAACCAAAGCTCCAATAGTATCTGTATCATCACCAAGATTTACGGAACTAATAACAGCTTCTTCATAAGAATTGGTGTTAATTAAACTCCATATAACAGCTTCTAATGTATGAACAACGAAGCCACTTGATTTTATTTCATCTCTACTTTTAGTACGTAAATTTCCGCTTAATATATCAGCATAATATGAAACAATATCTTCTGAAAAATATTTTCTATATTTATTTATATTCAATAAATCATATGACTCTTTTAAATCATTGCCATCTAAAATATTTATTATATAATCTGTATAAATCATACAACCTAAAACACTTATATCATGAGCATGAGTCATTGATGAAAATTTTTTTAAAAGATGATATTCTTCTGTTTCTCTTATTCCCTTATAGTAAACATAGTATGACATTGGTAGTACACGCATTAAACTTCCATTACCATTATCATACATGCCATCTTTTCCACATTCAACTGCTGACATTTTTTTATAAATAAAATTATTTAGAGATTCTCTTGTTGTAACACCCATATCAAATACACAATCAGTTGCAGTGTATGCTGCATTTTGATACCAATTTATATAATTCTTCATTAAAAGATCAAAATCAACATTATCACATTCATTTAAATGATCAATTGTTGCTACAACCATCGAAGTGTCATCACTCCAAGTCCCAATAGGTTGAAAGTGTGTACCATACTCCAACATATCACCTACTGGTTTTTTATTCAAATATTCTCTTTTTTCAAATTCAACAGGCACTCCAACAGCATCGCCAGCCGCAAATCCTAAAATTCCTCCAATTATATCATTCATATTAATAATTTAACCTCCATGAATTATCATTTTTTTTTTGAAAAGGATAAATATCTTTATAAGCTTCCAATTTTCTTAAACTATTCTTATTTCTCAAAAAATCTTCAACCAAATCACTAGCATCAGTCCATTCCAAATTTTTCAAATCTAAAATATATAAATTTTTTTCATTATTTTTATCTTGCTTAAACAATCTCCCATTAGA
>CAKOLD010000013.1 GCA_934096015.1 uncultured Bacilli bacterium | reverse complement strand
ATGCTATTAATTTTTATAATAAAAAAGGATATCATCCTAGAATGTATACCGATATCAAAAAGCTGTAATAAAAAATAGATTTTTTTAGATAAGTTATTAGATAAGTTGTTGAATAAAAACTTGTAATATTTCAACAAAAAATTATTAAATTAAAATAAAAAATAACAATTTAAAAGGAAAAAATTACTAGGTTGTTTTAATATTTTACCATTTGATTATGGTAAAAAATACAAACAATGTTGTGGAAAATAACTCGCAAATCTCGATAAAATAAGGAAAAGGCGAGTTTTTCTTTTTATTAAAAAACAGTTTCAAATTAATAGTTGGAGTCATTTTGATTATAAAGCTATATAACTTAAATTTATTATGACTTCATGATATAATATATACATATAAGTGCTTATTCAGATGATTATGCAATAATTGATATAAAATATGAATATAAAAAAACATAGTGAAAGGAAGTAATAGTATGAAACATGAGATGAAATTAAATAATGGACCATTTGAACGAATAAAAAGCGGAACAAAAACTGTAGAATTGAGATTAAATGATGAAAAAAGACAATTATTAAAAATTAAAGATTTAATAGAATTTACTAATAGAACTAATAAAGAAAAAATGTTAGTTGAAATTGAAAATTTATATCACTATCCATCATTTGAAGAATTATATAAGAATTTTGATAAGGTGGCAATGGGATACGATGAAAATGATATAGCTGATCCAAAAGATATGGAAGAATATTATTCTCCAGAAGAACAATCTAAATATGGTGTATTAGGTATTAAAATCAAAAAAATATAATTTTATTAAAAATAATACTATATACTAAGTTGTATGGAATTATAGGATGTAGGTGAAGCTTAAAGATACAAAGATGTGGAAAATTTGCAATTCTGGAACCGCATTTGACAAATTAGTAAAATAGATATATCAAAAATTAATGAATAAATTATCTAGGAGGTAACTATGAGTAAGTATGAGCCACTATGGAAATATTTAAAAGTTAATAACAAAGAAAATTATAA
Source organism: uncultured Bacilli bacterium (assembly GCA_934096015.1). Taxonomy (GTDB): domain Bacteria; phylum Bacillota_I; class Bacilli_A; order RF39; family UBA660; genus CAKOLD01. The sequence continues at coordinate 24,315 of CAKOLD010000013.1, read as the reverse complement.
ATTATCATATGAAGAAATTAAAAATATTATAGGATTTGAATTGGATCATTCATTTTTAACATATAAAAAAGAATTGAAAAAATTTGGATATGAAGTTTGTAATATTTCCATGAAAGATAAAACTATAAATTTTAATAGAATATAACAACTAACTTATTTAATTAAATCTAAACAAATTCTGTTGCTAAAAAGTAACTTCATTTAAAGCAGAATTAGAAAAGACCATTTTAAGACATAAATATAAATAAAAATATAATAAATTTAAGGAAGATAATATGAATGATAAAGAAAATTATATAAAAAGTGTAGAACAAAGGTTTAGTGGAAATGCCAAAGAAATATTATTAAACCAGATAAACATGTTTTACGACGATTCACAAAAAATAGAAAAAAACAGATACAATGTTGGAACGGAAGTTAAATTAAAAAAAGGAACATTCATACATGGTATTTTTGGTGAATTAGAAAACTTTAATTTTACTGTTAACAACGGTTTTATTGCTACTGATTTCACTGGAGAAGCAAGACCCAATAAAATATGTAACAGTGTGGGAATGTGGAATATAAAAAACGATATGACTTTAAGAGAATATATAGAACTATATAGTGGTTTTACTATGTTATATTCTCTAGGTAGAGGTCCGGAACAAGAAACAAAGAGTAAATTGATCCCCTATCATCAATTTGATGAAGTAACAGAACAAATAAATAATGATACCCATATATGGTCATATTGGGGAGAACAAACAAAGGAAGTTAGATTTATTCCAAGTTTAGTATCTAATAAAAGGCAAATTGCTTTCATATTAAATATGAGTTCAGAATATGCAAAAAAATTAGCATATAATGATGTTTGGAATCTAGAATTTGATAGTGAAACTTTAAAATCATTTTTAGATTACAGATATGTAGACAAATTTATAAACAAAGACAGATTAAACAGAAATGCATTAACTACAGATAGAGAAAGTGCAATAATGTTTGGATTACCAGCTTCATTAATTGAAGGAATATTTGTGGGAAGAAAATTAGAACAAGATAAACAAGCATTAAATTATATCAAAAAAGCATTACCAGATTGTTATGTATGTAATTTAGATGGTAAAGTAATAATTGGAAATGAGAAATAATCCAAATATACTAATTAATGATAAAGTAAATAAGTAAAAAATGTTGCCACATAAAAGTGATAACATTTTTTTATAAAAATAAAAAGTTAGTTATTAATTTCTTTTGGAATATCATTTTTTTGAATTAATGTAACATTACTCAAATCAAAACTAATTTTTCCATAAAAAACATCAGCATTATAAGAAAAAGTATAATATATGTAATTTTTATCCGTTCCCATTATTTTATCTATTCGTCCTGTAGTACCACCCAATATTTTATTTAGGTCACCTGTATTTGCCATTTTCCCATCAGACAATGAATATGAAGCAGGATTATTTCCTAACACATACAACTTATCATTTAACCAATAAACAAATCTACTTTCTATAGATTCACCATCTGGTAACGAAAACAGTTCTTTAAAATTATCACCATAAACATTTTTATAAATTGAATATGTTTGAAGTTCCGAAAAACTATCGCTGCTAACTAACAAATAATCATTATATTGACTAATTACATTAAGTTCTTGAATATTCTTGTAGTTATTTTTTACTTCTAAATTATCATTTTTTTTATGAAAAATATTTTTCCCAAATAAAATTTCCATTATAACAATAATAATTATTAACGAAATAACACATATTTTTTTCATAAGTTCCTCCATACACCAATAGCATATCATAATAAATATTAAAGTTAATTTTATTTGTTAAAAAACATTGCTTGTAGCAACAAGTAATTTATAATAAAATTATTTTATGAAAGGAGAACAATAAATGTTAAAAGAAAATATTAAAATATTACGAAAACAAAAGGGACTTTCTCAAGAAGAATTAAGCATTAAACTAAACGTTGTGAGACAAACCATATCAAAATGGGAACAAGGATTATCTGTTCCCGATGCAGAAATGTTAGTTTCCATTTCAGAAGCTTTGGATACTTCAGTAAGTACACTTCTAGGACAAACTATAACAGAAGTAGAAAATAATGAACTAAAAATTATTTCTGAAAAGCTAGAATTAATTAATAGACAACTTTATCAACAAATAAAATCAAAAAGAAAGAAAAACTTAAGTTTATTAATAATAGCAAATATAATTATAGTTTTAACTTTTATACTTTTCTTATTTTTAAATAGTCCATATTTAAATTGGAATTATAATAATCCAGAAACTGCTGTAATGGGAGTAATCGTTCATGCTTTTGAATGGACATTTATTAGAGTAGCCCCAATCTTATTGATCATCTCAATAATTGGAATTATTATTGAAAAAAGAAAGACTCTAAGTTAATAGTTTACTACCAAAAGTCATCATATAAATTTTTTTAATAAACATGAAAAAGAACTATTTTCTATAAATAAAAGGAAAACTAAATATGGGATTGCCAAAAATAGACAAGGGATACAAAGACCCATAAAAACAAAAGTGTATTTAATAAAAAAATGTTAAACTAACAAAAGAATTTTTAGTTTAATAGGACAATAAATTAATTAATCAAATTTTTTTATATAATTATTATCTTTAAGTTATTTAATATTTAATCTATCTAGTTAGATAGATTTTTTAATATATTAATTTATAATAATTTATGATATTATATCAAAGAGAAAAGAGGAAGAATATGATTTATTTAGATTATGCGGCAGCTACTCCAGTAGATGAAGAAGTACTAAATTTATTCTATAAAACTACAGAAAAATATTTTGCTAACCCTAACTCTTCTCACAAATTAGGATTAGAAAGTAAAAATATTATAGACGAAGCAACTAAATCTATTTCCGAGTATTTAAATGTTTTACCACAAGAAATAATTTATACAAGTGGAGCCAGCGAATCTAATAATTTGGCAATTAAAGGAGTATGTGAAAGATATAAAAATAGAGGGAAACATATTTTAATAAGTAGTTTGGAACACAATTCTATCATATCAAGTGCAACAGCTATGCAAGAGCAAGGTTTTGAAGTTGAATTAATTCCCATTGATAACACAGGAATAATAGATATTAAAGCATTAAAAACTATGCTAAGAGATGAAACGATTTTAGTAAGTATCACATCTGTAGACAGTGAAATCGGATTAAAGCAGCCCATAGAAGAAATTGCCCATATCATCAGAAACTACCCAAATTGTATCTTTCACACAGATGCTTCTCAAGCTATAGGAAAAGTAGCAATAGATTTCGGGAATGTCGATTTAGTAACAATAGCTCCCCACAAATTTTATGGTTTGAATGGAATTGGTATTTTAATAAAAAAAAGTAACATAAGTTTAAAACCTCAAATAGATGGTGGAAAATCCACTAGTATTTATAGAAGTGGAACTCCATGTTTAGCTCTTATAGCATCCACTTCACTTGCACTAAAAAAAGCTATGGATAATTTAGAAACAAGAACAAATTTTATAAAAAAAATTAATGAAAAAATAATAGAAAAATTAAAATCTTATAAGAATATTAAAATAAATTCAACTAACAATTCTATTCCTAATACTATAAATATTAGTTTAAAAGGTGTTAGATCATTAGATTTACAAAAAAAACTAGAAGAACAAGAAATCTATGTTTCTACAAAAACATCCTGTTGCCCAATAGAAACACCATCTAAATTAGTATATGCTTTAACAAAAGATAAAGGCTTATCAACATCATCTCTAAGAATTAGTTTATCTCACTTAACTACAGAAAATGAAATAACTACATTTTTAGAAGTTTTTGATAGTATATATAAGGAGTATCAAAATAATGGAAAAATATAAAGAAATTGAAAGAAGTATAATTAAAAAATACCGTAAAGAAATTTGGAGTAAATTTGTAAAAGTTGTAAAAGATTATGAATTAATAAAAGAAAATGATAACATTATGGTTTGTATAAGTGGAGGAAAAGATTCTTTTCTTTTAGCAAAATGTATTCAAGAATTAAAAAGACACGGAAAAATTAATTTTAATGCAAAATATGTAGTAATGGATCCTGGATATAACGAATATAATCGTGATTTTATTGTTGATAATGCCAAAACTTTAAACATTCCCATAGAAATATTTAATAGTGATATTTTTGATGTAGTAGCGAATATTGAATCCAAAAGTCCTTGTTATTTATGTGCCAAAATGAGAAGAGGCTACTTATATAATAAAGCTAAAGAACTCGGTTGTAATAAAATTGCTTTAGGTCATCATTTTGATGACGTAATAGAAACCACACTCTTATCAATGTTTTATGGAGCAGAAATTAAAACTATGATGCCAAAATTACACTCAGATAACTATGAAGGTTTAGAATTAATTAGACCATTATACTTAGTAAAAGAAGATGCTATTATTTCTTGGAAAAAATTTAATGAATTAACTTTTATAAACTGTGCGTGCAGATTTACTGAAGGTTGTTCTCTAATAAATGACGGAACTAGTAAAAGAAAAGAAATGAAAGAATTAATAAAGAAACTTAGAAAAATAAATAAAGAGATTGACTATAACATTTTTAAATCTTTAGACAATGTAAATTTAAACTGTGTTTTAGGTACTAAACTTGACGGAGAATATAAAAGTTTTTTAAACGATTATGAAATTAGATGAAAATCTAATTTTTTTATATAATAAATATTATAATAAAAAAATGGAGGCTCTCTTGATTTAACTCAAAAAAATTGTAGTTATTGTGGTACACAAATTCCGTACTATCAATCTTGGGAATTAGTTAAAATTAATAAAAAATAGACAAAACTCTATTTTTTTTATATACTTAAAATAGTTATAAAATAATGGAGGTAAAATTTTATAATGAGCGCCAGAACTTTAAATAGTTGACGAGGTTAGTAGTTATCGAAATTTCGGCGGATGCTACTACGGGTTAAAACTCGATAGATATATAACAAAAAATAAAATCAATATTATAACAAAATATATATCATTTACTTATATAAGGAGTTTATTTATGTGTGGAATAATAGGTTATATAGGTAAGGAAAAAAGAGCAATCAATGTAATAATTAATGGTTTAAAATCCCTAGAATATAGAGGTTATGATTCAGCAGGAATCGCTGTTGCTGAAAATAATAAAATAGATATAATCAAATCTTCAGGAAAAATAAAAAATTTAGAAAATAATATTACCAATAAAAATGAATCGTTTATTGGGATTGGGCACACCAGATGGGCTACACATGGAGAACCTAATGATGTAAATTCCCATCCCCATAAAGTAAAAAATGTTACAATCGTACATAATGGAATAATTGAAAATTATGCTGAAATAAAAAAAGATTTAGAATTACTAGGATATAAATTTAATTCAGACACAGATTCTGAAGTTGCATGTGGTTTATTAAATAAATTATATGAAGAATACAAGGATAAATTAAAAGCTATTCAAGAATTCCAAAAAATAGTAAGAGGAAGTTTTGCATTAGGAATTATTTTTGATGACGAATTAGATACACTATATGCAACCAGAAAAGACAGTCCTTTAATAGTTGCGACTTCAAATAACGCTAGTTATATTGCTAGTGATGTTCCAGCAATATTAAAAGAAACCAATAAATATATATTATTAGATCAAGAACAAATTGCCGTACTAAAAAACAATGATATTCAAATATATGATAAAAATTTGAATAAAGTAAAATTTCAAATAAAAGAATTTGCTGGAAGTCAAGAAATGGCATTAAAAAACGGATTCGAACACTATATGTTAAAAGAGATTTACGATGAACCTGAATTAGTTAAAAATTTTATTAATATGTATGCATATGATGAAAAATGTTTATTAAAAAATTTTCCTGATTTAACAAAATATAATAAAATTGAAATAGTAGCTTGTGGAAGTGCTTATCATGCCGGTTTAGTCGGAAAAGATTTATTAGAAGAATACGCAGATATTGAAGTCAATGTTTATGTAGCCAGTGAATACAGATACAAAAAACACTTTTTTGATAGTAAAACTCTAGTGATTTTAATATCGCAATCAGGAGAAACTGCTGACACTTTAGCAGCTCTTAGGTTAGCAAAAGAACACGGTATAAAAACTTTGGGAATAATTAACGTAGTCGGTAGTTCAATTGCCAGAGAAGTTGATAAAGTAATATATTTAAATGCTGGATACGAAATAGCTGTAGCAACAACTAAAGCATATAGTATTCAAGTTCTAGTCCTTTCACTTTTAGCATTTGCAACCTCTATAAGAAAAAAATTACTATCTAAAAAAGAAATATCTAAAATAATAAAAGATTATAAAGAATTAGATTTAGTAATCAATGAAGTAATTAAAGATAGAGAAAAATATCAAGAAATTGCTAAAAAAATATATAAGAAAAAAGCCATTTTCTTTATAGGCAGAAAAATAGATGCCTCTTTATGTATGGAAGCTTCATTAAAATTAAAGGAAATATCATATATGCATGCAGAAGCATATCAAGCAGGCGAATTAAAACACGGAACTATTTCTTTAATAGAAAAAAACACTGAAGTAATTTCTATAATAACAGATAAATCTATTTCGGAAAAAACAATTAGTAATATAAAAGAAACTATAGCAAGAAAAGCAACAGTAACTTTAATAACTACGGCAGAAATATTTAACAATCATTTTAAAGATTTATGTAATCGAATTATTGTTGTAAAAAATCAAAATCAATTTACAGAACCATTAATTATAGCACCAACGTTTCAACTATTATCCTATGAAATAGCTAAACTACGAGGTGAAGATATTGATCAACCAAGAAACCTTGCCAAATCGGTAACAGTAGAATGATCTACTGTTATTTTATTTACAAAAATATATAATTAATAGTATTATAATGTTAAAGGAGAATAGATGCAAATATACATAGATTGTGATGGAGTTTTATTTAATACGAACGAACTTTTAAAAAATGAGTACAATTCTACTAATTTAACAAAAGAAGAAAAAATTAAAATTATTAATTGGCAAAAACTCTTAAAAAATTCGCTTGTACTAGAAAACTCTATATACATAATAAAAAAAACTAAGCCTTCCACAATTCTACGATATCTATATGTGTTTTGAGGAAGTTTTAGTCTTTTTTTATTATTCCATATTTTTCTTTATAATCTTCTTTTGTTAATTCTTACTTTTATATTCCTTTTTATAAACTTTTATTAATTTCTCATGATTAGCTTTATATTTCCATTTTCTAACTGTGCTTGAAAAAAAACCATTTCTTTTTCTAATTTTAAACTAGGAATAATGAATGCATTTTTTACCTTTTTTCCATAGAAAAATACACATCCTTTCGAAAGTGTATTTTATCATAATTTTTAATTATCTTTTATTTGATGTTTGCTCTAAAGAGTGCATTTCATAGATTAATTACGAATCATAAAGCTTTTTTTAACAATCATCATAAATAGGATAAAAATTACTTATAGAATCAACAAGTCTAGGATGATTTATAACAAAATGTACATTAGGATTATTACTTTTTGATAGAATAACATATTTATCTTTTAATATTGAAATTTTTATATTTTTAAAAGTTCTCTTTTTGCTGAATAAAATATTATAATTATTACTATTTTTAGCATATTTTTTTGTTAAAATTAAATGTTTTTGATATTCTTCATAAGAATATTTTATTTTTTTAGAATAAAACATATTTTCCAAAGCTAGATAACAATCAAAAGCATCATTATTTTCAAACATAGGAATATAATCAGTAATATTATTTTTATCTAAAATATTTTCCATTCTTTTTAACTCATCGTTTTTATATTTTAAAATTTCCTCAATATCTAGATCATCAACATTATTATGATTCAATACTTCCAATAACAATTCGTCACTAATAGTAAATAAAGGTAAAGAATGCAAATAACGTTCTCGATCACCTTTGTTTTTTTTCTCTTCACTTAAAAATGCCCAAAAATTATTTTTTTCATTAATAGTATAAATATCCATTAGAGAACAGGCTTTTTTTAAAATCAAATTCACCTTATTTTTATAATAAACAAGTTCATTAGAGGCCCCAGTTAAATAATACTTTCCTGAATCGTGATTTCCAGTTATACATTCACCACACAATGCAGCACAACCGGAAACATAATTTAAATGTTGAAAAACGTTGTTTTTAACTTCTTTAAAATAATATGGTGATACTTGACCCGTCATGTAAATTGGAATCCAACTCTCTAACCCTAACATCATTTCTTTAAATGGTCTATCTAAATTATGTATTATATTAAGATGAAGTCCTTTTTTCAAAGATAATGCAACAGCAAACATCCATTTTTTTCCAAAATCCTTATCTTCTGCCATATCTTCCATTGGCATATCACTGCACATAAATATATCTTCATTAGATTTAGATAAAACTGTTGCTTTAAAAAAATCTAATTCAGCTTTTTTCATCTCTTCTAATCCATAATAATTTTTACTCTTAACATGATAAAAAGGTAAAGAAGGAATTCTTAATTCATCAAATTTTATAGATTTAATAAAATCATTTAGATCAAAATCATCCATTTTTTTTAAAAAATCATTAATATCTGAAATAGTTTTAACTTTGTTATTTAAAATATAATTTTTAATATCATTTTTAGTAATGCTATCTATATTTATTAAAGTTTTTAATGTTTCTACATATTTTTCATTATTATATTTTTTATCAATAAAATCAGCACAAGCGTCAATAAATTCTTCCTTATTCGAAGGAATTCTGTTTCCCCTCCTTATTCTTGATAAATAGGAAGCATCATAATTTAAATATTTTGCTAAAACATTGGCATTAATACTAAAAGTTTTAATTAATAGATTAATGTTTTCCATAACTAATTCAAAATCTATTTTTGAAACATTATCAGAATTATAAAAATCATTTAAAATTTCTTCAGCTTTATAGTTTTCTGATAAATTTGCCAAACCTTTACTTAATTTTTCCAAAGCAGCATCATTTGGTATCCTAGTACCATTTTTATATCTACTAATTACAGACTCTGATAAATTAGATTCCTTTGATAATTCTTTAGAACTACAACTTATTTCCAATATATATTTTTTTAAAATCTCATTAAATTTCATATGCATTCACCACATAAATATATCATATAAAAAAAAGTTAATTATATCAATTGCCAAAATGTCAATGACTAAAAAATAATTATATTTTATTGAATAAAAGTATATACTATAATTAAAATAGTAATATATATATATTAGACAAAAGACTATGTTACAAATAAAAGATTGGAGTGTATGTATGGCTTTAATAAAATGCCCAGAATGTAAAAATAATATTAGTGATCAAGCAGATACTTGTCCTAAATGTGGATATGAACTTAAATCATCTAATAATAAAAAATTTGAATTAAAAAAAGACAAAATTGATATCAAATACATTATCATAGGATTACTTATAATAGTTGTAGTATTTTATATGTTAAATCAACAAAATAATCAAACAGAAAGTCCTAATGGTCAAACAAATCCTGCAAATCCTAGTTCTGAACCAAGTACTAGCCCAGGGACTAACTCTGGTTATGTGGTATATAATGATACTAATTTAGGACTACAATACGAAATGCCGAGCACATATAGTACATATGTAGATAAGTCAGGATTAAGTTATGTAGGATCTTCAATAGATAGTGATGGGCCACTTATTCCTTATGTAGTTTTGGGATGGGATACAACATATAAAAATCATGTACAATTTTTAAATGCTTTTACTGATGAATTAAAAAAAGTATATGGTGATGTTGAAATTACAATAGATATGTTATCCAATGTTATCGGAGAATATCAAGTTACAGGAATTCAATATAAATATTTATCAAGTGGACATGTAGTAATTGATAATAGATATGTACTAACAATAAATGGAAAACTTTTAATGATTGGATCTAAAGAAGAAAATGTTAATACTGATACCATTAACAATTTAGTATATGTAATAATTACAACATTGAAAGGAGGAAAATAAAATGGCTTTAATAAAATGTAAAGAATGTGGTGAATCAATTTCATCTAGTGCTAAAACTTGTCCTCATTGTGGATTTAAAAATGAAATAACTACTTGTCCAGAGTGTGGAAAAAAAATTAAAGGTACAGAAAATAATTGTCCAGAATGTGGTTACCCCTTACAAAAAAAGAACGCAAACAACATAATAGCCGAAAATCTTGATAAAATAACAGGAGCAAAATCAGAAAGCTATGTAACTTTTAAAGATTTATTCAAAAATACTTTCAAAAAACACACTGAAGAAGAACTTGATGAAGTTTTTGTTTGTGGTAGTGATAAAACAACACCAAAAGTAAAAGACATTAATCCTAAAGATGCCAGTGCATGGGTTTATTTAAAAATATTTATATTCTTCTTGCTAGCATATATACCAACAAGAATTGGCTATATAAATTATGGCAATGATAACTTTTTACCGGGACTAATAATGCTGGGAGCTTTTGCAATGCCAGTAACAGTATTAATATTTTTCTATGAAATAAATATTTTTAGAAACATTCCTTTTTATAAAGTTTTAAAATACTTTATTTTAGGAGGTGCTTTAAGCTTAATCCTTGCAATATTATTCTTTTCACTTGATTTTAATACAGATATAAGTACTTATTCTGGTGCTTTAATGGTTGGAGTAGTTGAAGAAATTACTAAAGCTACAATAGTTGCATTATTCTTATTTAAGAATAAAAAATGCAATTACATACTAGATGGTTTATTAGTTGGAGCTGCAGTAGGAGCAGGATTCGCTGCTTTCGAAACTGCTGGTTACATTTTAAGAAATGGAATTAGTGGTGGAATAAACGTGATGTTATACGTAGTTAAATTAAGAGGTTTCCTGGCACCAGGTGGTCACGTAGCTTGGGCTGCAATAGAAGGAGCAGCATTAATGTTTGTTAAAGGTTTTGAACCATTAGATAAAAAGCATTTAAATGACAAAAGATTTTTACTTATGTGTTTAATACCTATTGTTTTGCACGGTGTTTGGGATATGCCTATAACCCTTCCATTCTATGGATTACAAATCATACTTACAATATTAGCATGGCTTGTTATCATATACTATATTAATCTTGGATTAAAACAAATAGATGATGCTAAAAAGTTTGAAAGTAAATAAAAATATTTTGTAACAAAAAACTAAACTCTGATAATAAATATAATCAGAGTTTTAATTTTAATAGTTAATAAATTATTTCTAGTTTTTTTATAAAAAAGTTTATGATATCATAATACTATAAGGAGATTTAACATGAATAATAATATGAACAAAGCAAAGATATTAGACGATTATTATAAATGCATTGGTGCTTTTGAAAATTGTAAAACTATCTACAATGAAAAAGACAAATTTAGTTTGAAATCCGAAGATTCAGAAGAAATGAAACATACAAAAAAAGGAAGAGAAGAAGATTTACTATCAGAACTTGGAAAAGTTGGAGAAAAAGCTTTTAAATATATACTTGGTCTTGAGTACTTAAATACCTGCCCAAATGTTACCCCAGAAGAGTTCGAATTATTTTTTAGAAAAAGTTCTGTACTTAAAGATTTTGCGAGAAAAAAAGGAATTCATGACAATAATCCTGAAATGACAGAATTAATAAATTATCAAGATGATAATAATCAAAAGGCTCATAACTTCGATTATTGGTATACTGTTATGGATACTATCACTCCTGAATATGCTGAAAAATTTAAAACATATTTACAATATAATTATATGTCTAATATGCTTATTCAATATTGTTCAAAATATGATGGATTCATTTATGAAGAATTTGATGAATTTTCTTTACCATTTAGAGCAGCGATATGCCCAAGCATGGTTGAAGAAGGTTTAGAAAGTATACCAAAATTTACATTAAAGCAATTAAATACTGTAATAATAGCAAAAAGAAGAGCAATAAAAGAAAGTGGTGATATTTTTACCCGATTAAGATATTCATCTAACAATAAAGAAAAAAAAGAATTTAATTTAGACACTATATATAACTTAATAGAAGACATTATTAATTACATTAAATTCATACATGCCAATAAGGAAGATTTAAATTTTAATTTAGATATTAGTTTTGCTAAAGAAAAAGCTATTAAATATTCAGAAATTTTAGGAAAATCTTCAGAAGAAATAAATAAAATATTTGACTTACAGTTACATCCATTAGATACCGATTCTTTAATATTTAATAAAAATTATACTGCAAAAGGTATAAAAGAAATCCTAGATCTAGGCGTATCTAAACAAGATTTATTTAGAGTCATTTGTAATTCATTACATGCCAATAATATAAAAGCATTTAATGCAAAAGGAATATACGATTTTGAAGAAATGAGAGAAATCCTAAATAATGAAATTAACGAAGATTTAGGATATCTAGAATATGAAGAAAATAGGTATAAAAAGTAACTCAACTAAAGGTTGAGTTTTTCTAAACCACAAATTTATTGATTAATTTTTTTAAAAAAATTATAATTTACCCAGAAACAGAAAGAAGGAATAAAATGAAAAAAATAATCGTGTTAATGTTCGTAGCATTAAGCTTAAGTTTAAGTGGATGTTCTAAAAATCTACCAACACCAACTGTAACAGAAGGAGTTCGTGGAGAATTAGGAATTGATAAAAATATAAATGAAGAAACAATTGATAACTACTTAAATAGAGATGATGCAGTTTATCGAGATATGCGAATGCTAAAAGATCCAGGAAATTATGAAGCCATTGGTGGTGATTCTTATTTATCTGGTTTTGTAAAAGGTTTTGAAGCAATACCATTTCCATTATTAGTTAATGTAACTGGCTTGCCAAAAGAAGTTGGAGACACATACAAAGGTAAAACTTTATTTACAAAAACAGAAAATAATAAATATGTTGCTAATTATGAAGAATCACTAGAATACTTGGAATACTATTTTCCTAAAGACAAATACATATTTCTAATGTGTGGTGGCGGAGGCTATGCCGGTATGACTAAAGACTTATTAGTAGCAAACGGTTGGGATGAAAACAAAATATATAATGTTGGAGGCTACTGGTACTATAAAGGGAAAAATAACATAACAGTTAAGAACACCAAAACCAAACAAACTACATACGATTTTTGGAAAGTAACATACCATGATATTGATTTTGAACAATTACATGAAAAAAAGTAAAAATATTTTAATTTTATTAAGTACAATATTAACACTAAGCTTAATTTATTTCGCAAATCAAAGAAAAACCACCTTTGATTTAGAAAAAGAATATTATAATAATGCCGAATTAATTGAGATAGATTCAAATAAACTAAAAAAATTAGAAGATCAAAATAAAAACTTTATATTATTTGTACACACTCCCGGAGTGTGTACATTCCAAATACCATTTGAACCTATAGTAAGAAAATTCATTACAGAAAATAAAATTACAATATATTCTTTATCATATAATGAAATAGATAATACTAGTATCAATAAATATTTAAAATATTCTCCATCAATAATAATTTTTAAAGATGGAAAAATGTATAAATATTTAGATCCAAATAGTAAAAAAGATTTATCCTACTACCAATCTTTAGAAAATTTTACTAAATGGATAAAAGAAAGTGTTAACTTAAAATAAGAGATATTAATTCTCTTTTTTTTTCTAATTCTTTTTGTTATACTCAATATAGGTGATTATATGGATATAAAAGATTTAAAACAAACTTATAACGACTTAGAAAATCAAATAAATTCTATTGGGAGGTCACTTTGACATAGAGTCAAAAAAGAAAAAGAAAAAAGAATTAGAAGAAAAATTAAATAATTCAGAAATCTGGAACGATGTAGACTTAGCAAACAAAATCACTAAGGAAATATCAAACATCAAAAAAAATGTGGATAACTATCAAGATATCCACAATGAAATTAAAGAAAATAATGAACTTATTAACATAGCAGAAAATGAAATAGAAATTATTAGTGATATTGAAAACAGAATACCATATTTAACCAAAGCTATATCAGAACTTGAAGTAAGCACTTATCTTAACAAACCTTACGATAAATATAATTGCTTTTTAGAAATTCATCCAGGAGCAGGAGGAACAGAAGCCTGCGATTGGGCGGACATGCTACTTAGAATGTATACAATGTATTTAGATAAAACTGATTTTAATTATGAAATAATAGATAAATTACCAGGAGAGACTGCTGGTATAAAATCAGTATTACTTAAAATAGAAGGCGAATATGCTTATGGATATTTAAAAGGAGAAAACGGAGTACATCGCTTAGTAAGAATTAGTCCATTTGATTCGAATGCTAGACGTCATACTTCCTTTGCGGCAGTTTCAATCATTCCAGAATTTTCAGAAATAACAGACTATGAAATAAATGAAAAAGATTTAAAAGTTGATGTCTATAGAAGTAGTGGATGTGGAGGTCAAGGAGTAAATACAACAGATTCAGCAGTAAGAATTACTCATATTCCTACAGGCATAGTGGTAACTTGTCAAAATGAACGAAGTCAAATAAAAAATAAAGAAACTGCTTTAAAAGTTTTAAAAAGCAAGCTTTATCAAATAGAAATAGAAAAGCGAGCCAAAGAAATTTCTGACATGAAAGACACTACAAATATAGAATTTGGATCTCAAATTAGAAATTATACGCTAGAACCATATACTCTTGTAAAAGACGTAAGAACTGGATATGAAAATTATAATGCTAAAAAAGTTCTAGATGGAGATATATACGGATTTATAGAATCATATTTAAAATGGAGTAGATAATATGCAAGAACGAATAAAAAGAGGATTAAATTTATTATTAGCGGCAATATTAATAGGAATAAGTTATAACCTTTTTGTATTACCAAACAAATTGATTTCACCAGGAATAAATGGTTTAGCAGCACTAATGAATTATTCTATAAACTTTCCAATCATAGTTTATTTGTTAATTGGGAATATATTATTTTATATTATCAGCTTAGTAGCTTTTGGCTTTAAAAAATCAAATAAATATCTAATTTCTTGTTTTCTTGTACCATTAGCAATATTCTTTACTAGAAATATTCCTGATTTAATTAAGTTAGATAAAATGGAAATGTTATTAATAGTAATTTGTGCTTCAGTAATAATGGGATATGCTAACAGTATTATTTATAAAGAAGGACATAGTGTTGGAGGATTTTACATAATAGAAGATATCATAAATAGCATTTCAAAAAGAAAACGAAAAATTATTTCACTATTATGTGATTTGATGGTAGTTGTATGTTCTTTTCTCTTTATTCCGATAGAAAATTCTATATACTCTTTATTTTTAATATTTATAGTTAGAAGAATGACAAGTAAAGCCAGATTCGGTATAAGTACTTCAAAGACATTTTATATAATAAGCAAAAAAGAAAATGAAATAAAAAAATACATAATGGAAGATTTAAAACATGACATTACAATTTTAGAAGCTAAAGGTGGATTTACTAAAAAAGAAAATAACATAATTCTAACGGTAGTTGATACTAAAGATTATTATAATTTAAAAGAAGGAATAAAAGAAATAGATCCTAATGCTTTTATATCAGTAACTGATAGTTATGAAGTTTTAAACAAAAATAAAAAAATAAAAAAGAAAAAAAGTAATATAATTTAAAACGTAAAGAAGGAAAAATAAATGTGCAAAAGATAACTTAAATAATTCTAACAAATTTAAACATACCTTTAAGTTAAATTCAAACGGAACATATTATTAGTATAGTACAGAAATTGTAAATAGTTAATTTAATAAAATCTTAATGAATTCAAGAAAAATAACATATAATTTATTATGAAAAAGAAAACCATAATAATAACAATGTTATTTTTTTGTTTAATATATACCTCATTAGCAGATAATAAAAATATGTTGTTAAATGATAAAACTATAATAATAGACGCGGGTCATGGTGGTAAAGACGTTGGAACAAGTTTTAAAGATATATATGAAAAAGATATAAATTTAAAAATAGCATTAGAATTAAAAAATCAGTTAGAAAAAAAAGGAGCATTAGTTTACCTAACAAGATCTGGTGACTATGATCTATCAAAGCCCAATGCCAAAAGAAGGAAAAAAAGTGACTTTGACAATAGAATACTGTTAATAAATAATTCAAAAAGTGATTTATACATTTCAATTCACTTAAATTATTTTAATGATTCTAAGTATAAAGGAGCTCAAGTATTTTATAATAATTTATTAAAAGAGAATAAAGAAATTGCCAAAATAATGCAAAAAAATTTAAATAAAGAAAGAAAAATAAAATTATTAGATAGTAAATTGTACATGTATAATAAATTAACAAAACCAGGAATACTAATTGAATGTGGATTTCTTTCAAATTATCAAGATAGAAAAAATCTTCAAAATGAAAAGTATATAATAGAACTCTGTAAAAAGATAACTAAAGCAATTATTGAATTTTACACATAATTGTTTTTTTCATAATTTTCACATAATTTATATACATTTTTCATAAATAATATGATAAAATCTACACTAGGTGATAGTATGTCTTCGAAAACATTTCGAACGTTAGACGAACAGATTATTATTCTAAAGAACAAAGGCTTAGTTATTGATGACGAAGAAAACGTTCGAAATATTTTACTACGTGAAAATTATTTTTTCGTAAGTGGATATAGAAGAATATTTTTTACATCACCAACATCTAAAAACTTTATTAAAAATACTAATTTTAATGAGTTATACGCCATGTTTAATTTTGATAGGCAATGTCGTAATATTATATTTAAAAACTTACTTATCATAGAGAATAATATTAAAAGCATTTTTTCTTATCAGATGTCTCGAAAATATGGTTATAAAGAAGAAGAATATATTAGAGCTTCAAACTTTACAACAGATCCTGAAAGAAAACGTCAAGTAAATGATCTATTACAAAAAATGAAAAGACAGATACGAATTAATGGTAGTCAACACAGCGCAACTCAACACTTTCAAACATCATATGGTTACTTACCTATGTGGGTAGTTGTAAAAGTATTATCTTTTGGAATAGTTAGTGAATTATATACAATAATGAAAAGAGAAGACCAAGAAGATATATCTGAATTATATAAAATAGATGTTGAATCATTAAAAATATATTTACCTATACTTTCTAACTTTAGGAATTTGTGCGCTCATGAAGATATTTTATATGATCATAAAACTCAAAGACCAATTCCAGATACAAAATATCATCATTTATTAGAAATTCCTAAAACTGATGGAGAATACATTTACGGTAAAGAAGATTTATATGCATTAATCATAATTATGAAACAAATGCTAAGAAAAGATGAATTTAAATTAATGATGAATGAATTAACTTATGAAATTGATATTTTAGAAGGAAAGTTAAAAGTAATCAATATTGATAAAGTATTAGACAGAATAGGATTTCCATTAAATTTTAAAGAAATCAGTTATTTAGAATAGGAGAATTTTATGAGTAAAAAAGCTTTAAACATTTCAGGAATAATATTATCATTTTTTATAGGAGTTATTGCCATGTATTTGGTGGTATTAAAATATCCTATGAATACAGGAGACACTACAAGCACAAAAACCAGCAAAAATGTTACAGTAACTGATACTGGAATTGCTGATGCAGTTGAAAAATTATATGATGCTGTAGTTGTAGTTGGTTCCTACAAAGAAGGAACATTAGCAAGTAGTGGAACAGGTTTTGTATACAAAATAGAAAATGATAGTGCTTATATTATAACTAATCATCATGTTGTTGATGGTGCAACCAGTGTAAAAATAAAACAAAGTAATGACACAATAGAAGATGTAGAACTTGTAGCAAGTGATAAATACGCTGATATAGCAGTACTAAAAATAAATAAAGACAAAGTGTTAGCAGTTGCTGAAATTGGTAGCAGTGAAAAGACTAGAGCAGGAGATACAGTATTTACAATTGGAGGACCATTATCAGACGAATACTCTTGGACAGTAACAAGAGGAGTACTTTCTGGAAAAGAAAGACTAGTTGAAGTAAGCGTTAGCAACACTAATTCAGCAGATTGGGTTATGAGTGTTCTTCAAACAGATGCATCTATAAATAATGGTAACTCTGGAGGACCACTTGCTAATGCCAATGGTGAAGTAATTGGAGTAACAAATATGAAGTTAGTTTCTTCTGGAGTAGAAGGAATGGGATTTGCAATTCCTATAGAAGATGCTATAAATTACGCAAATCAATTAGTAAGCGATGGGAAGATAGTTAGACCATTCTTGGGAGTATCAATGGGAAGCGTTAATGATGCGTACAGCCTATATCATTACGGAATAACAGTTGATGAAGATATCAAAAGCGGAGTAGTTGTAGTAGAAACTCAAGAAAAATCTCCAGCAGCAAAAGCCGGATTAGTAAAGGGAGATGTCATAATAAAATTAGAAGACTATGACATAACTACTGTAGCAAAACTAAAATATTATTTATACAAATATAATGTTGGAGACAAAGTAAAAATAACATACATAAGAAATGGTAAAACACATACAACAACTGTTACGCTTGCAGAAAGCACTAATTAAGGGTTATTATATAAATAACTCTTTTATTTTTCACAAATATTACATAATTGTTTTATAAAATTAATTTGGAGGTTGAAAATGAAAATATTATTAGTAGATGATGAAACACTAATTAGAGAAGTAATTAAGGAATACGCCCAACTAGAAAATTATGAGGTTGATGAAGCAGAAAATGGTTTAGTTGCCTTAGAAAAAATAAAAGTAAACAATTATGATATTATCATTTTAGATATAATGATGCCAAAAATGGATGGATATACCTTCTTTCAAAAATTAAAATCTCTAAAAAATATCCCAACCATTGTATTATCAGCAAGAAGTGATGAATATGATAAACTTCTAGGATTTGATATGGGAATAGATGACTATGTTACAAAGCCATTTAGTCCTAAAGAGTTATTAGCAAGGATAAAAGCTGTAACTAAAAGAAACAATAAGGAAGAAGAAAAATTTATTTATAAAGATTTGTGTGTTAATTTTAAAGGACATGAAGTAACTATAAAAAACAAACCAATCAAACTAACACCTAAAGAATATGATATTTTGATTTATTTTATTGAAAATAAAAATATAGCAATATCTAGAGAACAATTATTAACAAAAATTTGGGGATATGATTATTTTGGCGAAGATCGAACAATTGATACGCACATAAAAATGTTAAGAAATAATTTAGGAGAATACCGCAATCTTATTACAACAGTAAGAGCGGTCGGATATAAATTCAATGTTCCAGAAATTTAATAAAGAAAATTTAAATGTTAAAGTTTGGCTTTACTTAATTCTTTTTTCCTTTAGTATCTTAGTTTTTATCTGGCTATTTCAAATAATGTTTTTAAATTCATATTATGAATCAGCAAAAAGTAAAGAGATAGATCAAGTAGTTAAAGAATTAGAAACCAAATATAACAATAATGAAACATTTATTAGTATGCTTGATACTTTAACATATAAAAATAATATGTGTGTAGAAATAGAAGTAGAGGATATTGTAACATACACGTCAGGATCTAATAATAGAAATTGTGCTAATATAAATATATTAAAAAAATATAAAAACGTTTTTAAAGCAAGTGATAAAGATGAAGAAAACTACAAAATATTAAATCCTTTATATAAAGATAAAATATTAATTAAAGCAATAAAATTAAATGAAAATACATTTATGTACATAAATACCCAATTAGAACCTCTAGATAGTACGGTAAGCATTCTTAAAAATCAATTTATATTTGTAACCTGTTTAGTTTTATTCTTATCATTCTTATTAGCATTACTAATTTCTCGAAAACTATCAAAACCAATAGAAAAAATAACAGAAAAATCAAAATTATTAGCAAATGGTAATATGGAAGTAAAATTCAATACTGATACCGGAATTGCCGAATTAAATCAATTAGCAATATCACTAAATTATGCCTCAAGTGAAATTGCTAAAACAAATGAATTAAGAAGAGATTTAATGGCCAATGTCTCTCATGACTTAAAAACCCCTTTAACTATGATTAAAGCCTATTCAGAAATGATTAGAGATATTACTTATAAAGATCATGAAAAAATGAATAATAACTTAAAGACAATTATAGATGAAACTGATAGACTAAATCTCTTAGTTGAAGATATCTTAACTTTAACTAAATTAGAATCAAATACTATTAGATTAGAAAAACAAAAATTAAATTTAAATGACTTAATTAAAAGTATAATAAGTAGATATAAAATTTTTAATGAATATAAATTAATTTTTAATGCAGATAAAGATTACACTATATATGCTGATAAAAAGAGAATTGAGCAAGTTTTTTATAACTTAATTAATAATGCCATTAACTATACTGGTAAAGACAATAAAGTATTTATAAATTTAATAGATTTAGATAAATATATAAAAGTAGAAGTAACTGATACAGGAAATGGTATTAAACCTGAAGATATGGATAAAATTTGGGACAAATATTATACAACAAACAAAAATCATAAAAGAGCAGTTGCTGGGACAGGAATTGGTTTATCTATAGTAAAAAACATCTTAGAACTTCATAATTACAAATATGGAGTTAAAAGTAGTGAAAAAGGAACTACATTCTATTTTTTAATAAAAAAATAATAAAACCATGCTATAATACACATTGAAAGAAGTGATAACATGTCATTAAAAGCCGGAATAGTAGGATTACCAAACGTAGGAAAATCTACATTATTTAATGCAATTACCAAAAAAAATATATTAGCAGCAAACTATCCATTTGCTACCATTGACCCTAATGTAGGAGTCGTAACAGTTCCTGATTCTAGATTAGAATTTTTAGATAATTTATATCACCCAGAAAGTTGTGTTCCTACAACTTACGAGTTTACTGATATTGCAGGATTAGTAAAAGGAGCCTCTTTAGGAGAAGGACTAGGAAATAAATTTCTATCTCACATAAGAGAAACTGATGCCATTGTTGAAGTTGTTAGATGCTTTTTAGATAAAGAAATTACTCACGTTGAAGGAACAGTGGATCCAATAAGAGACATAGAAATAATCAATTGTGAATTAATAATGTCTGATTTAGAAATAGCAACTAATAGAATTAAAAAATTAGGTAAAAAAGTAGAAATGTCTAAAGATAAACAAGAAATAATTGAAATAAATGCCTTAAAAAAATCAATAGAATCTTTAGAAAAAAATATTCCATTAAGATTAGTTGAATTTGATGAAAGTGAATTACTGGCCTTAAAAAACTTTAGTTTTATAACATTAAAGCCCATAATATATTGTGCTAATGTTAGTGAAGAAGATATGGTTGTTGGTGAAAATGAATACACAAAAAAAGTAAAAGAATATGCAGAAAAAGAAAATTCTAGCGTTGTAGTAATGTGTGCTAAGATTGAATCTGAACTTGCTGAATTAAATGAAGAAGATAAAAAAATCTTTATGAAAGATTTAGGAATTAATTATAGCGGATTAGATAAATTAATTTTTGCAACATATAATCTTTTAGGATTAGCAACTTTCTTTACTGCAGGAGAAAAAGAAGTAAAAGCTTGGACTTTTAAAAAAGGAATGAAAGCTCCAGCATGTGCTGGAATAATCCACAGTGATTTTGAAAGAGGATTTATTAGAGCAGAAGTAATGAGTTTTGAAGATTTAGAAAAATATGGAACAGAATTAAAAGTTAAGGAAGCAGGTAAAACTCGATTAGAAGGAAAAGAATATTTAATGCAAGATGGAGATATCTGTTACTTCAGATTCAATGTGTAAAACTTTAAGGTTTTACACATTTTCTATTTAAAAAAGCAATTGCATATAAATAATTAGTATGCTATAATACAAAACGAGCGAAAGCTCCTTGCTTACTAATAGTAAGCCGAAATAGACCACAAGGAGGTGTTTTATGAACAAGTATGAAATAATGTTCATTGTAAAAACTACTATTGAAGAAGATGCTATTAAAAAAACTGTTTCTGATTTTAAATCAATTATTACTGATTTAAAAGGTGAAATCTTAGAAGAAAAAGAAATGGGTCAAAGAAAATTAGCATATCCAATCAATAAAGAAGTAAATGGATTTTATTACGTTATGGTAGTTAATGCTAATGGAGAAATCGTTAGTGAATTTGATCGTAAAGCAAAAATTAACGAAAATATTATTAGACATTTAATTATCAAATTAGATGAGGAGTAATTAAATGAATAATGTTGTTTTAGTTGGAAGACTAACAAGAGATCCAGAATTGCGTACAACACCAAATGGCATTGCTACAACTCAAATAACAGTAGCAATGAATCGTCCAGTAAGTTCTAATGGAGAAAGAGTATCAGATTTTATCAATGTCGTAGTTTGGAGAAGACAAGCTGAAAACGTTGCTAAATTTTGTCAAAAAGGTAGCCAAGTTGGAGTAGAAGGAAAAATTCATACAAGAAGTTATGATGCTAATGATGGATCAAAAAGATATGTAACTGAAGTAGTTGCAGACAATGTTACTTTCTTAGGAAGTAGACAAGGCGGAACATCAAATTCATATGCAGATGCTATGCCAGATTATAATAACGTAGATGTCATTCCTGAGGCACAGACTTCAGATGTAACTGAAGATCCATTTAAAGACTTTGGTTCAGAAGTAGTGTTAAGTGATGACGATCTACCATTTTAAGGAGGAAAATAAAAATGGCTGATTTTTATCGTAAAAAGAAAAAAATATGTCAAATGTGCGCTGGAAAAAGCGTAGATTATAAAGACGTTATGATAATAAATAAATATATCAATGATAAAGGAAAAATAATGCCAAGACGTATGACTGGTGCTTGTGCAAAACATCAAAGATATATTGCAATGCAAATTAAAAGAGCAAGATTTATGGCTCTAATACCATTTGTTAAATAGTAGATACACGTTAGTTGTATCTTTTTTTTAATAATGTTATAATAAACCGTGTATTGAGGTGAAACAAAATGAAAGTTATTTTATTAAAAGATGTTAAAAAACAAGGAAAAAAAGATCAAATAATTGACGTTAGTGATGGTTATGCCAATAATTATTTAATTAAAAATAATTTAGCAGTTCAATATACAAGTGGAAGTAAAAATGTTTTGGATAAAGAACTTGAAAAAAGACAAGAAGAAGAAAACGATTTGATAAAAAAATATAATGATATGAAACAAAAATTAGAAAAAGAAAAAATCATTTTTAAAGCAAAAAGTGGTAAAGATGGTAAAATTTTTGGAACAATATCTACAAAACAAATTGCCGAAGAATTAAGAAAAAAAGGATATAACATTGATAAAAAAGTTATCAAACTAGACCATACAATAGATACATTAGGAACGCATATAGTAAATCTTGATGTACATAAAAAGGTTAAAATTAAATTAAATGTTGTCGTAGAATAGAGGTGAAAAAATGGCTGAAAGAAAACTTCCTCAAAATATAGAAGCAGAAATGGCCGTTTTAGGTTCATGTTTTTTAAGCACAAATGCATTAGAAAAAGTATGCGAAGAACTTACCAGTGATATGTTTTTTATAGAAGCCAATAAGCACATTTTTGATGCCATCTATGAATTACATCAAAATAAAATACCACTAGATTCTACTACAGTAAAAAATGAAATAGAAAAAAAAGTAACAATATCATCTATTGGTGGAGTTGAATACTTAAGTGAGGTAATTGACTCAGTAATTACCGCAGCGAATGTTGAATATTATATTGACATTATTAGAGAAAAAGCCTTAAGAAGAAAATTAATAGAAGTTTCAACTAACATTACAACAAGTGCTTTTGATGAAGAAAATGATACAAATGACGTTATAGACAATGCCGAAAAAAATATTTTTAGTGTTACTAAAGCTAGAAAAGCTGGAGAATTTAAAAGTATTACAGAAGTCATTAAAAGTACACAAGAAAGAATAGAAGCATTAGCCAAAAATAAAAAAGAAATTACAGGAATTTCTACAGGTTTTTACGATTTGGATAAACTAACAAGTGGCCTTCACGAAAATGAATTAATTATAATTGCAGCAAGACCTGCCATGGGAAAAACAGCTTTTGGATTAAATGTTGCAGTAAACGCCGCTATATCAAGCCATAAAAATATTGCCATATTCAATATGGAGATGGGTGCAGAACAATTAGCAATGCGTATGATTTCAGCTGCTGGTGGTATAGATCAAAATAAATTAAAAACTGGAAAACTAGAAC
>CAKOLD010000012.1 GCA_934096015.1 uncultured Bacilli bacterium | reverse complement strand
CTATAATATTTATTTTTATTTTTTCGAAGAATATCTAGTCCATTTCTATCTACTAAGGATATTAAATAGTGAATTTTATTTACGTGTACTCCATATTGTTTAGAAAGATTTATTGCGCTTGTACCGTTTTTTCTTTTAGTATATATTTCAATTCTATCTGCATAAGTTAATTTTGACATATAAAAACCTCGTTTCTATGTCCAAGAAACGGGGTTCATATCACACTTGAATAACTTTTTTATAATTTTTCAATTATTCTAATTAAATTTGGTAATATCTGTTTTTTTCTAGATAAAACATTTTCTAACATATAACCTTGATATATCTCAGTTAATTCATAAGCATTCTTTATAATATTCTCTGACTTTGTATTATATATGACATAAGAATTATTAGTTAAAATATTTGTAACAAATAAGGCAATTACCTCATATTCATTTCTCGCAAGTTCATCTAATTCTTGAACATATGCTGGAATATCATTTTTATAATCCATAAAATCAGTTGTCATTACTTGACCTATACCAATCTTTTTACCATTACAATTATAATTTTTAAAATCCTTAAATATAATATCTTTTATACTTAAACCATCATTATTTATTCCACTTTTTAATAGTTCCATACCATATGTATTGTAATCAATACCCGTTAATAAAGATAGTTTTTGAATAATTTCTTTATCATAATTAGTAGTAGTTGGACTTTTTAAAAGTAAAGTATCACTTATTATTCCACTCATTAACAATGCTCCAATATTTCGAGGTATTATAACATTGCTTTCCTTAAATAATAAATAAACAATCGTACAAACAGAACCAACAGACATATTTCTAAAATTAATTGGAGTACTAGTATTAATACCACTCATATTATGATGATCTATAATCTCTAATATTTCCGCCTCTTCTATACCAAGAGCACTTTGTTTTTTCTCATTATGATCCACTAATATAACTTTAGTTTTTTGATATTCATTTGTATCAATTAATCTTAACATTCCATGACAATTTCCACTTGCACTAACAATAGGATAATTAGTATGTTTTGTGTTATTACTTATTTCAATAAAATCAGTTAAATAATCCATTCTATCAATACAAATAGCATTTTCTTTCCTTCTTATACTTTTTATTTCATTAGCAAGTGTAATTAATCTAGCAACTTTAAAAGATGTAAATGGTGTACAAATAACATTTATTTTAGCATCTCTTAATTTTTTTTCATAACCCTCATTCAAAGGAACATTACCAATTAAAATTAATAATTTAATTCTTTTAGAAATTGCATAATCAATAATATCAGTTCTATCTCCAACTATTACTATACTATTAGAATTCAAATCAATTTTTTCAATAAATGTTTCTGATTCAAAAGTAGCTGAAACTATATTACCTTCAATAACATCATCAAACTTAATATAATTAACTGAATTTAATGTATCCACAATATTATTAAAATTACACTTAATATAATTAGTAGAATTAACTATCATTTCACTGGCTATTTCTTTTAAAGAAACATAGCCCTTAAACTTTTTTAAATCATCTACTAACGGTATACCAGTTATTCCATAATGAGTCATAAAATTATAAGTTTCAAAAATTGAAGATGATTCATTCATATAATAATCTCTATGATATTTAACATCCTTTATCTTCACTTTAACATCATTTAAAAACATAGGTTTTTTTACATTAAATTTTTTTAAAACAAATTCTGTCTCTTTATTAATTTCACTTAATACACAAGCTTCAGCATCCATTCCTAACTGTCTTTTTAAATAAGCAACACCTATTGCCCCACAAACACTATCAGTATCTGGATTTCTATGACCAAAAACATAAACTTTTTCCACTAGTACCACTCCTTATTATTTCAAGTTTATAATAAGTTAAAATAGTTGTCAAATACTATTCACTTTTTAATTCAAATAATATATCTCTTAATTCCATTGCTTTTTCAAAATCTAAATTCTTAGCAGCCTCTCTCATTTCTGCTTCAATGCGAACATACATATCTTGCTTTTCTTTTTTGCTCATTTTAACATTTGTTGCATCTGCCTCTTTTACATTGTTACTTATAACATCACTAATTGCTTTAATAATAGTTTTTGGTTTAATACCATGTTCTTTATTATAATCCTCTTGAATTTTTCTTCTACGAGCAGTTTCTTTTATACAAATATCCATGGCTTCACTTATTTTATCAGCGTACATTATAACATGACCATTGGCATTTCTCGCACATCTTCCAACTGTTTGTATCAAACTTCTATCACTACGTAAGAAGCCTTGTTTATCTGCATCCATAATGGCAATAAGACTGACCTCAGGAATATCAATACCTTCTCTCAAAAGATTAATACCAACAACAACATCATAAGTTCCTAGTCTTAAATCTCTAATAATTCTTAACCTCTCTAAAGTTTTAATCTCACTATGTAAATAAGCAACATTAATATTTAATCCTTTTAAATAGTTAGTTAATTCTTCAGCCATTCTAATAGTTAATGTTGTTATTAAAACTCTTTCATCTTTTTCAATTCTCTTATTAATCTCTACTATTAAATCATCAATTTGACCCTCAGTTTTTCTAACATCAATTGTTGGATCTAATAAACCTGTTGGTCTAATTATCTGTTCAACATAATTGTGATTTACTAAATCAAGTTCATATTCTTGAGGAGTTGCTGAAACATAAATAGCTTGATTAATTTTAGATTCAAATTCCGAAAATTTTAAAGGTCTATTATCAAGCGCACTAGGTAATCTAAAACCATAATCAACTAAAGTTTGTTTACGCATTCTATCACCATTATACATTCCTCTAACTTGAGGAATAGTAACATGAGATTCATCAACTACCAAAAGGAAATCTTTTGGAAAAAAGTCAATTAAAGTTGAAGGTGTATCCCCTTCATCCCTTAAAGCCAAATGTCTTGAATAATTCTCAACACCATGACAAAAACCAGTTTCTTTTAACATTTCAATATCATATAAAGTACGTTCTCTCAACCTTTGTTCTTCAATCAACTTATTTTCCTTTTTTAAAACATCCAATCTTTCATCTAATTCATTTTCAATTCTTTTAATAGCTTCATCTAATTTTTCTTCACTAGTAACAAAATGACTGGCAGGAAATATAGTAACACTTTTTTTATTATTTAAAATTGTTCCAGTTAAGGGATCAAACTCACTAATTTTAGATATTTCATCAAAATCCAGTTCTATTCTAATACCATTTTTTCTTTCACCAATAGGAATAATATCTATTGTATCCCCATTAACTCTAAATGTTCCCCTATGAAAATCCAACTGATTTCTTTCATAAGTCATATCTATTAATTTTTTTAAAATATCATCACGTTTTATTTGATCTTTTAAAGACAATATTAAAATCTTATTTCGATATTCATCAACTTCTCCAATACCATATATACAAGACACACTCGCCACCACTATTACATCTCTGTTATTTAAAAGTGCCGCCGTAGCAGAATGTCTCAATTCATCAATCTCATCATTAATTGAAGCATCTTTTTCAATATAAGTATCACTACTAGGAACATAAGCTTCTGGTTGATAATAATCATAATAAGAAACAAAATACTCAACATGATTTTCTGGAAAAAACTCTTTAAATTCTGAATATAATTGTCCTGCTAAAGTTTTATTGTGTGCTAATACCAAAGTCGGTTTATTCACTTTTGCAATAACATTAGCAATAGTAAATGTTTTACCAGTACCAGTTGCTCCTAAAAGAACTTGATCTCTTTTTCCAGATTCTATTCCAGAAACTAAAGACTCTATTGCCTTAGGTTGATCACCCATAGGTTCAAACTGTGAATGTAGTTTAAACATATCTTTCTCCTTTCTAAAATCACTAAACAAATACATAATATTATTATGTCAATATTCAGTTAAAATAATTAATTATTTTTTAAATACTTTTTCAATAAATTATTAATATTATTTTTATTAAAAGGTTTAACTAAAACGTCATCATAATTCTTTTTAACATATTGACTATAATCATTAGTACTTATTTTAGAAATCATTAATATACATTTAAAATTATAACCTATAAATTTTTTCATTGACTTCATATTAAATTCTTCAATTCTAGGTAATGCTTCATCAATTAAAATCAAATCATATGTTTTATTGTCCTCCAACATATTTCTCGCATTTTCCCAAGTTTTTGATATATCAATTTCTACATCATAAGGTTTTAACAATAAATTTAGTTTTTTAATATCATTTGGTATATTAGAAACCAATAATACCCGTTTATTAGATGCCTTAAAATAAGTTATATTAGAACTTTTTTCTTCTAAAACATTATATGGATCTATAGTTTTTTGAACAATTGCCACAGTTAATACTTCGTTTTCTTCTAAATTAATAGAAGCATTCAATAATTTAGCAACTTGTAATACTTTCATAACTTTAATTTCTTTTATAGAAAAATCTTTAGATTTATAAAAATCAACATCATTCATATTACTAAAAGTCATAAAAAATTCTTTTGCTAAATTTGTATTAAAAAATCTTATCTTTAATTTACAAAAACTTCCTACA
This sequence comes from uncultured Bacilli bacterium, assembly GCA_934096015.1. Lineage (GTDB taxonomy): Bacteria > Bacillota_I > Bacilli_A > RF39 > UBA660 > CAKOLD01. The sequence goes on along the minus strand of CAKOLD010000012.1, from coordinate 22,212 downwards.
GAAAACGTATCAACAATTAATTTTAAATCGTTTTCTAATTCTAATGATAAATAATCTACAATAAATAAAATTAATTTTTTAATTTTTATATAATCTCCATATAAAAGCTCTGGTATATTGCTTCCATAAGTAATATAAACCTTTTTATTAACACTACAACTTATACTCTTCTCAATATCTTCAAATATCTTTTTTACATCATATTCATCTTCACTAGAAGATAAACTACCACTTAAAATTTTACTAACATCAATAATATTAGATATCTTATTAACAAAATCAGAAGAATACCTTTTTATATACTTAAGTTCTTTTTTCATTTCTAATGCATTATTATAATCAATTTCTTTTAAACTAAATTTTTGCATTTCATCTAACGAATCTTCTAATTTAATAGATATATTATCAAGAATTTTCAGTGCCTGATTTTTTGCGTTTTCTGATAATTCCTTTGAAAAAGCCAACTCTTTAGACATTTTTATATCAGGATTTTCTATAGTAAAATATGTTAAAATAGTTACAAAAGATAAAAAACTTGAAACAAATAAAGCTTCTGGTATAAAAGACCTTACTACTAATAAAACTACTATACAAAAAACTAAACTTAGCATAGGTAATCTCTTTTTTAGATCTAGCTTTTTTCTATTTTTTAAAACAAAGAAAAGACTTAAAAGTATTGATATCATAGCAGAAACATATAACAATAAACATGCCGGACCAGTAGAATAAGTACCTTTTTCATTAATAACATGCACAACTGGTAACCATAATAAAAAGAAAACAAAAAATATATAAATTAAAAATAACACTATATTTCTATTTTTATTTAAAATTAATTTATAATTAATATTTGTTTTATGCTCAAACGAAGTTATATAAATATATATAGTAAATGTGTAAACCCAAGTAAACAAATAAACAAAATATAATCTTTCAATCATATATGGTAAAAATGAAGATTGTATATTAGGAATTAATGCAAATAAATATACAAAAAACTCTAAAATCAATCCTACCACATTAGAAAAAATCAAAAAAGTATAAATTGTATTTTCATCATTTTTTAATTTAATTTTTTTTAAATAAACTACTAAAACTAAACAAGTATATACGAAACTGCATATACTTGATGTCATTCCTACTACCACACTACCAACTCCTTATTTAGATAAATTTAAACGTTTTCCTAAGTTATCATCCATTTCTACTTCTTCAGATTCTAATAATTTAAAATCAATTTTTCCAGCATTTGTTAAAGGAAGTTTTTCTTTAATCTCAAAAAAAGTTGGAACACAATAATCAGGCAACTTTTCTTCACAAAGTGCTTTAGCCTCTTCTAAAACACTTTCTTCGAGAAATCCAACGTATTCCTTTTTCAAAACAATATTAGCTTTAGGAATAGTAAACTCAGGATGTCTTTTATCTTTAACACCTACAACTGAAACATTTTCAACAGCAGGTATTGTCATAATTGTTTTTTCTATTAATGTTGGATAAACTTTAAATCCACCATATTTTATAATCATCCTTTTCATTCTACCTTCAATAAATAAAACTCCATCACTATCCATATATCCTAAGTCTCCAGAATGAATCCAAATCATCCCATCATCATGAAGCTTCATTATTTTTTCATTTTCAAGTGTATTATTATAATATCCCTTCATAACGTTAGGACCCGTCATACAAACTTCTCCGATTTCTCCATACTTTAATTCGCATCCAGTTTCTGGATCAAAAATAGCGACAACTGAATGAGAAAAAGGTATTCCCACACTTCCAACTTTGTTACTAGAAGGTGTTACCCCACCACATATAGCAGAAGTAACTTCACTCATTCCATAGCCTTTAGCAACTTTGTTAGGACAATTATGACTCTCTAAAAATTCATTTATCTCCTTTTCAAAAGTAGGATCCATTCGATCACTACCAGCAGCTGGAGTTATCAAAAATGAAAAATCAGCTTTTTTAGTTTTGTTACTATAAATAATACTTTCATAATAAGAAGGAATAATTGCCATATGATTAGCTTTATATTTTAAAACTAAATTTCCCATTTTTTCCGGATCAAACATTGGTATAACTTTTAATTCCATACCAACCGCAAGTGGATGATGCATTCCCACAGCTCCTCCATATGCAAAGAATAAAGGAATCATTCCTAACCAACTATGTTCACGTTTAAAATCCAATCCAGAATATCTAAATTGTTCCACCATAGCATTATAATTATCATTAGTTAATAATACTCCTTTTGGAAAACCTGTAGTTCCCCCAGTATGTACAATTGATACAGGATAATCTTTTTCATAAAAAGTATAAAAAGTATCAATACCCTTATACTCTTTGCCATTTTTTATAAATTTATTCCAACTAACAACTTTAGGATTATTAAAACAAGCCTTATTTGTTTTTAAGGTTGTCAATAATCGTAATCCTAAAGGTAAAGAATTATTAGGACTAACAACTATTACCTTTTCCAAATCAGTTGAATTAACAATATTTTTTACATTTGGATAAAGATCATCAATAATAACCAATATTTTAGAATTTACCTCATCAATATATTCCTTAGTACCATTTTCATTTGTTCTTGGATCAATCATATTAGAAATTGCTCCTATTTTTGCAAGTGCATAAAATATATATATGCTTTCCGGTACCATTGGTAAAGAAACTGTTACTATATCACCTTTTTTTACTCCCATACTTAAAAATGCTTTAGCAACTTCATCAATTTTCTTAAAAAAATCTTCATACGTAATTTTATTTCCAAAATAATTTAAGGCAACTCTACCTAAATGATTTTTATTATTTTCATATAAATAATCATTTACATTCATAAGAGGTAACTTCTTATTTTTTAATTCAGTACTATAATATTTTAACCATGGTTTATCTATAGATGCATAACCAGTCAAATTACTTTCATCCTTCATTTTCACTCGATCCTTTCTTAAAAAACACAATTACCTAATCACTAATATTATAACATCAAACTATTTTATTTTTAACTCCCATTCTTTTTCTTTAAAACCTACAAGTACTTCCTTATCTGTAACTAAAATAGGTCTTTTAAATAACATAGCATCACTAGATAATAACCTTATTTGTTCATCAGTAGACATTTTGTCTAAGTTTTCTTTTAAATTTAATTCTTTATATTTAACTCCATGAGCATTAAAAAATTTTCTTACATCCAACCCACTAAGTTCAATCCATTTTCTTATTTCAAACATTGTTGGAATATCACTAATTATATTTCTATCTGTAAATAAAATATTATTATCTTCTAACCACTTTTTAGCCTTTTTACAAGTACTACATTTTGGGTACTCAATAAATAACATATATTTCACCTCGGAAGGTATTATAACATAAGTTTTATATTTCGCAAAAATTCTATTTACATGCATAAAAAATTTATTTTGACTTCTACTTATATATTGTGGTAATATACTTAGGTTCGTTTAAGGAGGGATTTTATGAAAAAAACAAAAATTATCTGTAGTATAGGACCTGCTAGTAATCAATATGAAACGTTTAAAAAAATGGTAGAAGCTGGTATGAATGTAGCCAGAATTAACTTTTCACATGCAACTATTGAAGAAAGAGAAACTGTAGTAAATTTAGTAAAACAAGCTAATGAAGAATTAAATAAAAATATTGCAATCATGTATGATACAAAAGGGCCTGATTTTAGAACTGGAACTGTTTTAGATGGTGCAATTAACTTAATTGAAGGAAAAACAATTAAATTAGTTAAAGAAGACGTTATAGGTACTGAAGAAAGAATCACTGTAAATTATAAAAATTGTTTAGATGCAATAAATATTAACGATACTATTTTAATAGAAGACGGTTTAATGAAATTATTAGTAATAGAAAAAACTGAAAACTATTTAAACTGTGAAATAATATCTGGAGGAATATTAAAAGATCGTAAAGGTATTAACGTTCCCGGTGTTGATCTAAACATTCAATTTTTAAGTAATGATGACGCAGAAGATATTAAATATGCGTGTCATAATAACGGTGATGCCTTAGCACTATCTTTCGTATCTAGCAAAAAAGATATTCTTTCTGTACGTGAATTAATCAAAAAAGAAAATAGTGATATGAAAATAATTAGTAAAATCGAAAGTTCAAATGCTATTAAAAATATTGATGAAATCATTGATGAAAGTGATGGAATTATGGTAGCAAGAGGAGATCTAGGAGTAGAAATTCCTATGGAACAATTACCAATTATCCAAAAACAAATCATAAAAAAATGTCGCACAAAAGGAAAATTCTGTATAGTTGCTACAGAAATGTTAGCAAGTATGTATACTAACTCACGCCCTACAAGAGCTGAAGTTAGTGACGTTGCCAATGCCGTTTTAGATGGTGCCGATGCTATAATGTTAAGTGGAGAAACAACTACTGGTAAATTCCCAATTGACGCTGTTTCTTATATGACTAAAATTGCTGAAAATACTGAACAACACACAGAAAGTGTTGAAGTAAATCATAACTTAACAGACATAGAAGCAACTATAGCTTCTGCTGCTGTAACAGCCGCTAACAATTTAAGTGTTGATGCTTTACTAATTGGAACAAAATCAGGAACCTCAGCAAAAATGATTAGTAATAAAAGACCAAAAAGCATAATAATAGCTAACTGTATAGATTCTAAAACCGCAATCGATTTAGCATTCTATTATGGCGTTTATACCACTGTAGTACCAGTATTTAATGATATAGATGATATGATAAATTATGTAAAAGAAAATGCCATTAAAGAATTTGACTTAAAGCCAAATTCTAAAGTTATTATTACTGGAGGATTCCCAATTAATAAATGTACTAACTTTTTAAAAATAGAAGAATTATAAAAAAAAGACTTATAAAGTCCTTTAAACTATTAGGTAAAACTAATAGTTTTTTTTACCACATATTAGTTAAATTACCCTCTTCTTTGTAAACATCGTCCATTAACATAATATTTTCAAATAAATCCATAGCATAAGTTTTGGTATATTTTTTTACAACAGGGCCTCTAGTATAAGGAAGTGATTCGGCAACATATAAATTATTATCATCAATTCCTACAATCATTGCCATATGTCCCCAATAAGCTATCAAATCTCCTACTTTAACTTTACCAGAATTTAATAGATCCATGCTAGTTTTTTCTAAAGTACCTAAATCATATAAATCATCACTTCTATATGGATTATCACCAGCTCCGACATCACCGACATCAAAACCGCCATTATAAAGTGCCCAAGAAATAAATCCACTACAATCTAGTCCATTAGGATACTTAACACCAGCTTTATAACGGCCCTCTTCCATTAAATTCATAAGAGGACAACCCCAAATAACTGGACCTTTAAATGGCGCTTCAATAATTTCAAATTTATCAGTACTCAAATACAATCCTTTGTGATAGTATCTTCCTTCACCATCTACATGTCTAATTACATCATAATTTTTTAATCTACCATTTTCATAAAAATATGGTACTTGATAACTAAATTCCATTCCTAAAAATCTAGCAGCTGCAACAGCTCCTGCACGAGTTTTATAACCAGCTTCCTTCACTCTTGATTCTAACGCCTTATCTAACAAATGAGCTTCTTCTAAAGAAAACTGATTACATGATAAATAAGGTCTTTTTTTTACAACCTCCATCTTTTTTAAAGAATTCATAACATGAACAGTGGTAGATACCTTTTTATTTCCTATATTTGCTGTAACAGTAGCATCTCCTGGTTTCAAACCAATAAATTTATTAGACTCAATTTTAACAATACTATCATCACTAATAGTATACTTTACTTTAGAGTCAACAAAACCATACATTTCTACATTAACTTTAAACTCTTCCTCTAAAGAAACTGGAATAAAATATTCACTTTTAGTAAATTCAAGACTTTTTATCTTATTAACATCAACATCTTTAACAGCAACACTTTTAATATAACCATACTTATTTTTTAAATAAATATAATAATTTCCTTCTTTTAATGATAAAGTACACATTTTATTCTTTGCTTTTACCCAATCAAAGTCTTTAGTATCCTTACTACCTGCATAACACCAAGCATCAGTATTAATAGTAAACTTACTATTATTAAGTTTTATTTTCATTACCATTTCGTCATTACTTTTATTATTATCAACAATTTCTATACTTTTTAAATTAGCAATACTTAAATAATTATATAAAGCATACACCAACAATAATAAGATTATAAATAAAATAGTTAAAATAATTGTTTTTAGCTTTTTACTCACACAATCACCATACTACATAAGTATAACAAAAAAATTAAATTATTTTAATATTTTCTCCCTACTTTTTAAATATTTTTCAATACCTCTAAAACCTAATTTTTTATAATCACACTCATTAATAATGTCTGAAGTTTTTAAACAAGAATTTTTCTTAATTAAATACTCTTTAATCATATTTTCATCTATATCGTTAAAATAAATTATTTCATCTAATCTTGCTAAAAATTCATCACTAAAAAACCTATTATTATTCATTTTTTTCATAAATCCTATTTTACATTCTTGTTTTAAATTAGAAGTTAATATAATAACACAATTACTAAAATCTATAATCTCTCCTTTAGAATCAAATATTATTCCTTCATCTAATATATTTAAAAATAAATTTAATATTTTTTTAGAACCCTTTTCTACTTCATCAAGTAAAATTATACTATTAGGATTATATCTAATTTTATCAAATATAAAATCATCATCATATCCAACATAACCAGCACTTGTTCCAATTAATTTATTAATACTTGATTCATTCATATATTCACTCATATCAAGTTTGATTAATGGCATACCCAAAATCTCACTTAATATACTAGCAGTTTTTGTTTTTCCAACTCCACTACTACCACATAACAAAACACTAATTGGTTTATCTTTTTTTACATTTAATAATTGAATTATTTTATCACACACATTGTCTTGACCAATCAAACTTTCTTTAAATTTTCTTTTTAACGCTTTAAAATTAAATGAGTTATTATTTATTGAATACATTTGGCATATTTTTTCTAAAATATCATCTTTTTTTATTTTATTAATTTCTTTTAAACTTAATTTAGAACAAACAGAATCTAACACTTCTAAACTTTTATCAGGATTTTGTTTATGTTTAACATATTTATCAGTTAAATAAACAATATCCTTTATATTATTATTAGATATATGAATAGTATAAAAATTTTCATAACTATTTTTTATTTTTGATAAAATCTTTATTGTTTCTTCTAAATTTGGTTCTTTAACATTTACAAGTTGAAATCTTCTTTCCAAAGCTTTATCTTTTTTTATAAATTTATTATATTCATTTATTGTAGTAGCTCCAATAATTTTTAAACTACCTCTACTTAAATATGGTTTTAAAATATTTGCAGCATCAATAGCTCCTTCACTTCCTCCAGCATGGACCAAACAATGTATTTCATCAATAAATAATATAACTTTTTCATTAATTACTGAATCAATTATATTTTTTAATTTTTCCTCAAATTCACCCCTATATTTAGTACCAGCAACTACTCTAGAAAGTTCTAAACTCAAAATACTATAATCTCTAATTTTAAGGGGAACTTCACCTTTTTTAATACGTCTTGCAAGTTCTTCTACTATTGCAGTTTTTCCAACTCCTGCTGGTCCTACTAATATAGGATTGTTTTTATTTTTTCTAAGCATTATCTCTATTATACTTGTTAATTCGTTTTCCCTTCCAATTACTTTCTCATCTAAATTAATAGTTTCTCCTAAATTAGTGCCAAAATCAATTTTTGAATTTAAAAGTTTTTGTTTTTTATTTAATTCATTATATAAATTATCAACACTTATTCCCATATTAATAAGTAATCTTAAAGCTATTCCATCTCCATTTTCCAATAATGAAACTAGTAAATGAATTGCAGTAACTTCCTCTTTTGATTCCTTAGCATCCATAATAGCATCACTAACAACTAATTTAAGTAATGGAGTATGTAAAATAAATGGACTTACTGATGAAGATGAACCTACTGTCTTTAATAGTTCTTTTTTAAAATTAGCATAAGTTAATCCATATTTTGAACAAACATCAACAACCTCTTTTTCCTTTAAAAGAGATAATAATAAGTGTTCCGTACCAACATAAGGATGTTTACATTCTTTCATTTCTCTTTCAGCATTTTTAATAATTCTATTATTACGAAATTTTTCATATTCATTCATAAAAAATCCTCCTTATATACTCTATGTATATAAAGAGGAAAAAATTGTAATTTTAATCATACATAATTCAACTTTTCTAATCTTAATTTGTCGGCTAATGTAGCAATAAATTCACTATTTGTTGGTTTTGCTCTATCATAATCAACACTATGACCAAAAATTTCTTCCATTAAGTCATAATCGCCTCTTGTCCAACTCACCTCAATAGCATGTCTTATAGCACGTTCAACACGACTACTAGTTGTATCATATTTAATAGCAATTTCTGGATACATCTCTTTTGTAATTGCTCCAATCAACGTTGGATCATTATACATTAACTGAATTCCTTCTCTAATATATTGATATCCTTTTATATGACTAGGAATTCCTAAAGAATGTAACAACGAAGTAATAGATTTTTCTAAATCTTTATCAGTAATTGACAATGTTTTATAATCATTTTCTAATATTTTAATTATATGATTTTCTAAATCACTAAATACAAATGGTTTAAGCATATAATAACTCACACCTAATTCACCAGCGCGTTTAATAACATCTAATGAATTATAACCACTTGTAACAATAAATTTAGGACAGTGTTTTTCTTTCTTAGTTTGCTCAATCACACTAAGTCCATCTTTCTTTGGCAATATAACATCCATCACAACCAAATCATAATTATTAGAACTTATTTTTTCATAAGCATCTAATCCATCATATGATTCACCTACAACTTCAACTACTTTAGAACTACTAAAATACTGCTTTAAATCGTTTATCATGTTAACATTATCATCAACAAGTAAAACACGTATTTTCTTTTCCATTTTGTCTCCTTCTATTACCGCATGAACTAATTATAGTATATATTATGACAAATTTAAAGAAAATGTTTTGTCAACATCTGTATATTTATGTCAACTAATGTCGAATGATGTCACTTAACACTTAGTTTTCAAATAATTCAATAGCTTTGTTTAATTGATTATCATTTTCAGGAATTGGATTATCTAAATATGTATCGTCTAGCAAAACTTCATAATCAGGTACAATTCCCTTTTTATCAATACACTCTCTTTTTGGCGTTAACCATGTAGCAGAAGTATATTTATACATAGAGCCATCTTCTAGCTCACCAGTCATCTGAACTTTACCTTTTCCATAACTGGTTTCTCCAACAACTGTAGCTTTTCCATAATCTTTTAATGCTGAAGTTAAAACCTCACTAGCACTAGCACTTCCCTTATTAATAAGAATTACTATGTTCATTTTTTTAGCTTCATCAGTTTCATCTTTATAATCTACTTTTTTGTTTTTATATTGCAACGAAAACATAATTTTATCTTTTTCTAAAAACATTTCTATTATATCAGTAGCTGATTTTAAATAGCCGCCACTATTTCCCCTTAAATCCAAAATTAAATTATCAATTTTTTGATTTTCAAATTTTGCTAATTGCTGTTTAAATTGAATACTTAAGCTGCTTGTAAAACTTGACAAATGCATGTATCCAATTTTTTTGCCACTTTTCGTTTCCTTTACATCGCTAGTTATCGCAGGGACTAATAACTGTTTCTTTTCTAACTCAAAACTTTTTTCTTCGTTATTTCTAGCTATTAATAATTTTATTTTATCTGCATTTGACATTTCATCAGTTAAATCATTCATACTCAAATCTTTAACCAGTTTTCCATTAAACTCTTTAATAATATCTCCAACAAGTAATCCACTTTTTTTAGCAGGACTTCCATCTAGTACTGATTTAATAACAACATTCCCATCATCAGACTTACTAATTGTTACCCCAATTCCTTCATATGTTCCCGCTAATTTTTCATTCAAATCATTGGTATTTTCCTCATCCAAATAAGTTGTATAATCATCACCCAAATATCCAAACATCCCATTTATAGCAGCATCTATAATTTTCTCTTCGTCAACATTTTCATAGTAATTATTTAAAACATCATTATAAGCTTTTATAAACTCATTTATATATTTATTATTAGTTTTAGTAACCCCATCATTGAATTTTTTATATACTAAAAAACCCGTTAATATACTCATAAATAAGGTAGAAATTATAACAATAATAAAAACCTCTTTTATATTAAACTTCACATCTCTACCTTTCATAAAACCACATCCTAATAAACATTATATTATAGTTTCTTTCTTTTTACTATATTAATCTCATCTATATCCATAGAAAATAAAAAATTAAATTTACTTATTCCTGAAACATAACTCAATTTAGTAATACCACCATTTATAATTAAAAGAGCATTTCCAATTTTTTTAATTCCTCTTGCATTATCAGGAAATAATTTTTTATTAGGAGCAATAAGTCCCTTATTATTTTTTATGAATTTATCTATAAAACCAGGAACTATTCCATTATGCATATGCCCAGAAAATATAAAATCAAAATCTCCAATCAATGATGATACTGAAGAATCGGTTAACAAAATTGGACTATGAATAACCATAATATTAACTTTATCTTTAGAAATGTTAAAATTAGCTTTTTTTAAATTAGCAATTAATATATCCTTGTTTTCAATACTATTTTTATAATAATCAAGACCTTCTTCATGTAAATATATATTTACACTATCATCTTGATAAAATTTATTATAATGAGAAACATATACATTTTTTATTTTATTAATTTCTTTCCAAAAAGCACTATTAAAATCACTTAATAACTTAGATTGATAATAACAAATATCGTGATTACCTAAAACTATTAAAACTATACATATTTGAGCTAATTCTTGAATCCAATCAAGTAATATTTCTTTACTTGAATGAGAATATATAAAATTAGTACTATCAATTAAATCGCCAGCAATAATCAAATAATCTGGATTACTACAAGCTACAACTTTTTTTAATTTTTTTAGTTTTTTTATTGAATAATTTTTAGAATAATGTAAATCACCAAACATCAAAATTTTAAAAGATTTATTACCTCTTATAAAAGAAGATTTTCTGATTTTTATACTACTCATATATACCTCATAATTTTATATAATCCTATCATGAAAAAATATGACAAGTCAAATGGGTTTTACTAGGCAAAATCTTGAGTTATTAAAAAAAAAATGCTAATATTATTTACGTGATGTATATGAAAAAAAAGGCAAATAATATTAAAAAATATCTAAAACAAAACAAAAAAGAAATCATTAATACCATTTTATTGATTCTACCTTTCATTTTAATGGATATAATAACTAGAATTATGAATGATATTGACTTTTATAAATTCTATTATCCAGCACCAAATCTATTTACAGCAATATATATAGTTTTATTCTATCAAATCTTTAAATGCTTTAAAGGAATTATAGGAAAAATATTATACGCACTTAATTTTATATGTTGGTTAATAGTTTTTGTTGTAAATAATGTTTATTATTCGATGACAGGTAATTTTTTTGACTTCATATTACTAGAATTAGCTGGTGAAGGAAGCGAGTACTTCATGGACGCTATAAAAAAAGCTAACCCACTAATATGGATATTTAGTTTATTAATCATAATCATATTTATAATTGGTTTAAAGAAAAATAAAGGATCTGAAAAAAATCATTTTGGAAAACTTGCTATTGTAATTGTGAGTTTTGTAGTTGCTCACCTTTTAGTTCCTTTCACTCTAGGTTCTGCTAATGATGAACTAACATTTAGTACATGGAGAAATGCAAAAAATATATATATAAATTACAATGACGCCAATAAAAGTATGGTAATCTCTGGAATATATGAATACTCGATTAGAAACTTTTACATAACATTTCTTCAAAGCGAAAAAGAAGTAAATCAAGCTGATTTAGATTTTATAAATAGTACTATAAATGATGAAGAAACTTATGAAACCAATCTAACTGGAAAATTTAAAAATAAAAATTTAATATTTCTTCAACTTGAAGGAATTGATAACTGGTTATTAACAAAAGAAACTATGCCAAACTTATATAGTCTTACAGAACATGCTTACAATTTTAATAACCACTATTCATATTATAACGGTGGAGGTTCAACTTTTAATTCTGAATTTGCTGTAAATACCGGATATATTACTCCACTATCTTTTACTCAAAATGCTTATACATTTAATAAAAATACTTTTACTTATTCCATGGCTCATATCTTTAAAAGTGAAGGATATACAGTAAACGCTTTCCACATGAACAGTGGAGAATACTATTCTAGGTCAATAAATTATAAAAATTGGGGCTATGATAATTACTATGGTTTAAAAGAACAATCCTATTATAAAGATGATTCTTATAAATTAGATAGGGAATTAATAGAAAATCCTACATTTAATGAAATATTGTTTCCAACAGATCAAAAGTTTGTTGATTACATTATAACTTTCTCTAATCATATGCCATTTTCTAGTGAAAAAGGTGTATGTAAAAAAATTCTAGATAAAAACGAAGAAGCAACAGAACAAGTTACCAGTGAAACAACAAAAAAAGAAAAAACTACTACTGAGACTACAACAAGAAAAAAATACACAGAAGAAGAATGTGTAAAAATTCAAGCTAGTGAAACTGATTACATGATTGGACTATTAATAAATAAGTTAAAAGAATTAGATCTTCTAAATGATACTATAATAGTTGCTTACGCTGACCATTATCTTTATACTTTAGAAGATGAATCTATTTTAAAAAAATATAAAGAAACTGATAATAATTTAATTAATCATACCCCATTATTAATCTATAATCCAAAATTAAAAAAGAAAAACATTAATGAAGTAACCAGTCAACTTGATATACTACCAACAGTTCTTAACTTATTTGGAGCAGAATACCATCCTTCATACTATCTAGGAAAAGATGCCTTAAATAAAAACTACTCTGGTTTAGTATTCTTTAGTGATTACTCATGGTATGATGGAAAAGTTTATGTGGAAAACGGACAAGTTATGAACAATAAATATATAAGTCCGGACAAACTAACCGAAAAAAATAGTTATGTAAATTATATAACATCAAAAAATGATAAAATCCTAAAATATGATTATTTTAAAAAATACGAAAGTTTGGTAAAAGATGAAAACAAAAAAGCTTCATAAACAAGATATAATTAATATTCTACTTCTAATAACTGGTATTTTATTATTTGTAGGCTCAATATATTTTTTAAATAATATTTATGGCTCTAAAACTGACTGGATTAGTCAACACTTTAGATTACCGGAATACTTAAGAAATTTATTTTATAAAAATAAAAATATTTTTCCAAACTTTAGTTTTAATCTAGGCGCTGGCCAAAATATATACCATTTAATATATTATGGACTATTTAATCCAATTATCTTAGTATCTTACCTACTACCATTTATAAAAATGAAAACATATATTATAATTATAAATATTATATTAGTTATTCTATCATTAATAACTTTATATAAATGGATATTATCTAAATACAACTCTAAAATTGCCTTTTTATCAACACTAATTTTTATAACATCAGGATGTCTAATTTATCATACCCATAGACACTTTATGTTTATAGATTATATGTTATTTCAAATATTAGCATTAATAAGCACAGAAAAATATTTTAAAGAAAAAAAAGTACTAAATTTGATTATTAGTACATTCCTAGTTATCTTAATAAGCTATTATTTCAGTGTTGGATCTATTTTTGCAATTGTAATATATGCTATTTACAATTATTTAATTTATGAAAAAAACATTAACTTAAAAACGTTCTTTATACAAGGTACAAAGTTTGTGTTAAATTTACTTATACCTGTTTTATTAGCATCATTTATTTTAATACCAACAATGTATATACTTTTAACAGGAAGAAGCGAAACAAAAAATACAATAGACTTATTAACAATCTTAATACCAACTATTAATCCTAAAATATTTTTATATGATTCTTATAGTATTGGACTTACAAGTATATTTATCTACTCTCTAATAGATAATATTAATACTAATAACAAATCAAATAAATTCTTAGCAATTACAACCTCTATAATTTTAATATTCCCCATTTTTAACTATATTCTAAATGGTGGTATGTATATATCAGGAAAATCTTTAATTCCTTTCCTACCCCTATGTATATTACTAATAAGCAATACATTAAATAATATCTTAACTAATAAAGTAGATAAAAAAAATATAATTATATTTATAGGAATCATAATCTTTACTATAATAACAAATCTTAAATATAATAAATTAATAATTTTAATAATAGAAAGTTTAATTTACATAATAAGTATCTTAATATATAAATATAAAAAACAAAATATTAAAATATTTATCCCCTATTTTATAATAATTATCCTAATTTGTTTAATAACAAATTATAGTGATGTTCTTATTACACAAAAACAATATAAAAATATAGAAGAAAAAAATATTGATATAACAAAATTATATGATAATAATATATATAGAACAGCAAATTTAAATAATATATTAGAAAACAGCAATAATGTATTAAATGATAGTTACTTTACTACATCATTCTATTCATCAACTTCTAATAAAGAATATTTAAATTTTGTTAGAAATACTTTTAAAAATGAAATATATAATAAAGATTATCATACAATAACTCAATCAAGTAATATTCTATTTAATATATATATGGGAAATAAATATTTAATAAGTGATTATGACTTAAAAGGATATAACTTAAAAATTAAAGATAAAACCAATGCTTACATAAATGAAGATACTTTTAGTATAGGATACACTAATAATAAACTAATGAGTTTAAAAGAATTTAATACCCTATCATATCCCTACACTATAGATGCACTTCTTAATTATACTATCGTAAATAAAGACATACCTTCAAACTATGAAAGTAAAATAAAAGACTTTAATAATGAACTTATTTTAGATGAATATGAAAAATATAAAACTAACAACCATTATAAATTTACAATAAAGAAAACTAAAAAAATAAATATTAACTTAAAAAATCCTACAGATAATATTTTAATTATTACATTTAAAATGAATTACCATGAAAAGAAAACAGATCCAAGTATAACAATAAATAACATAACAAACACTTTATCAAAATATAATTGGAAATATTATAATAAAAATGAAACCTTTCATTACGTTATTAGTCAAAATGATCCAATAGATAATCTTAGTATAGAATTAGGTAAAGGAAATTATGATATATCCGAAATTAAAATATACGAATATGATTATAATGAATTAAAAAACATAAAGAATAATCATGAAGAATTAGAAATAACTAATCTAGAGCAAGATACCTTAGAAGGAAATATATCAATAAAAAACGATTCTTATTTTCAACTAAGTATTCCTTATGATAAAGGTTTTACTATTAAATTAGACAATAAAGAAATTAATTATGAGAAAATAAATACTGCATTTCTAGGATTCAAAATACCTAAAGGTAATCACAATGTAAAAATAACCTATAAAGCTCCTTTATCAAGTTTAGGAAATAAATTAAGTTTAATAACTTTATGTTTATCAACAATATATTTATTAATTAAAAAAAAAATTACTTTTTAAATAAGTAATTTTTTTAATTTAATGTACTTTTTATTGTTTCTCTATCATCAATAAAACTTACCACTTTGCCATTAGATATCTTTACTAATGTAGCACCACTAAATTTAGCATCATCTACTCCGGTCATACTTTTATTAGCAGTATCAGAAACATAAGCAGAATTAGTTTTTAAAGATAAATCAACATAATATAATTTAGTACTTTTTTCACTATTATTTCTATAATTAGAAACTAAAGTATCATAGTAAGTTGCTTCACTTTTAGTACTATCATATAAAATAACAAAATATTCTTGATATGGTCTATTAAACATAGTACCAACTGTAGCAATATTATAGTCAATATCAACACTAGTTTTATTTTCATTCTTTGTAGGTTTAACTACTTTATCAGTTAAAAAATAAAAACCAATTATAACTAAAACAACTACAACTAAAATTATTATTAATTTCTTTATTAATTGTACATCTTCATTATCTCTATTTTGTACTTTCAATCTTTTATTTTTCATTTAAAACCACCTAAAATAATTTTATCAAAATAATAATAATTTAACAATAAAAAAATAGGTTTTACCCTATTTTTCTCCATTAACTATTAAACTACTGTTTCCTAAACTTTCTGCTATAGTTAATAATTCCTCACCATTTAATGAATCACTTGTTATATAATAATCAATATTATTGCTCGTCCAATAAAGTGAATTAGCACTTAAAGCTCCTATGTTATCAGCCATCATAAGTGGATCACCATAAACCGGTATTATTTCAAAATCATTATTTCTAACACTCATTTCTTCCACTAACATAAATGGTTTTTCTCCAGCAAAAGTTAGTATAACTCTGTTCCCTTCACTCGTATTTACGGTATCTTTAGTTGATAAATACGTGTCACTTGGAATATATAAAGGATATATTATATCATCCATAATATTTGATGTTGTAGTATCATTTTCACTTGTATTCTGGTTAGGTTGAGTAGTTTCTTGCCCTCCATTATGTTTTGTGGTAGTTTCTGTAGATGGTTTTGTAGTCGTTGTAGTTGTTGTATTTTTAGAGCCATTATCATCACAACAATTATCAATTAATAAATCTAAATCAAAATATTCTTTATTAAAACTAGGATTATAATCTATATTTTTTACAGTAAATTTAATTTTAACATTACCATCAGAATCTTTAACCTCTACACTTTTTAACTTCATCTTTTTATCAATATAAATATCCTCACTTACTAAATTACTATTATTAGGATAATTAACCTTAGAAGTTATAACAAATCCATTATTAACCTTTTTTAATGTAAGAGAAGAATCATTATCTAAATCTCTTAACAACCCATCCAATAAATAAACTTGACTTCCATTATTAGGCCATTCACTTTGAAATTTAAAACTCTTATTTAAACTAGGTGTTACAACATAAACTGCCTCCTTGTTCTTTAAAATAACTTGTTCATGATTGTTAGTTTTATTAACTAAATTAACTTTATAAAAAGTATTCTCTTTATTACTAGCAACTACATCATAAGTAAATTTATCTTCATTACTTGAAATTACCATTTCTCCCTTTATTATATAACTATCAATTTTATTAAGATCACTTTTAAAATCTTTTATTATATTAGATTCTTTCTTACTACCACATCCAGTAATTAAAAATAATGACAATAAAATTACTACTATTTTTTTCATTCAACTCCCCTTTTCTAATAAAATATATTTTTTAATAATATTTTTATGTATAAATTATTTTTATTTGTTCAAAATATAAATAGAAAAGAGGAATAAATATGTCAACAATTCAAAAAATTTGTTTAGTAGTTACAATAATTGGGGCAATAAACTGGGGACTAATTGGATTATTAGATTTTAATTTAGTAGAAACTATTTTTGGGGCAGAATCTATGATACCAAGAATAATTTATTCACTAGTTGGTATTACCGGATTAATAAATTGTGGCTTACTAGTAATGAATTTAAGCGATGACACTAAATAATTAAACATTAATTATTTTATCATCAACTAAATTTATATTTAATGCATTAGGATACTGGGACAAACCAGGCATAGTTATAATGTTACCAAGATATACAATAATAAATTTAGCTCCATTATTAATTGCTATATCAGTAACATTCATGACATAACCAACTGGATTACCCAGTTTTTTTGCGTCATCAGAAAAACTATATTGAGTTTTAGCAAATATAACTGGATACTTAAATTCATCAAAAATCTTTAATTTCTTTCTTGCCAATTCATTATAACAAACAGTGCCAGCATGACATATTTCTCTGGCAACTATATCAATTTTATTTTCTAAAGAGTCACTTAGATCATATAAAAATCTTAAAGGTTTAGAACTGAATTTTACAACCTCATTCGCTAACTCTAAACAACCATTTGCACCTTTTAAATAAGCTTCATTTACATTAAAAACTACATTAAATTTGTTAGTATAAACTCTAACAAACTCTATTAAATCTTCAGTATCGTCAATAAATTTATTAAGAGTAACTACAACATTTAAATGTAACTTTTTTAAATTTTTAATGTGTGCTCCAAGATTATCAATACCTTTTTCTATATCTCCATTCCCATTATATTTTAATGCCTGTATAGTAACAACCAAAACAACACACGTTAAATTAAATTTATTATTTCTCAAAACAATATCTGTAAACTTAAAAGCTCCTGCATCGCTTCCAAATCCAGCTTCCGTAATAACATAAGGTGCATAAAAAGATGCTGTTTTTAAACTAACAACGCTTGAACAACCATGTGCAATATTAGCAAAAGGTCCACCATGAACTAAAACTGGATTATTATCTAAAGTTTGAACTAAATTAGGTTTAAATGAATCTCGCAATAAAACCATTAAACTTCCAGTAATCTTTAAATCTTTCACATAAACAAATTCATTTTTATCATCTATTCCAATAATAATATTATCCAAACGATTCCTTAAATCATCCAAATCACTTGCTAAACAAAATACCGCCATTATTTCACTAGCTGCAGTTATATTAAATTTATCTCTTAAACTTCTATCATTAACATCTAAACATCTTTTAAACCAAACTTCTTTTATTTTTAAAGGATTCCCATAATAAATTGAATTATCTATAATAGCACTAATTAAATTATTGGCACTAGTAATAGCATGCATATCTCCATTAAAGTGTAAATTAATATCATCACTAGGAACAATAGAAGCATATCCTCCGCCCGTTGCTCCTCCTTTTACACCAAAAACAGGGCCTAAAGAAGGTTCTCTTAAAACTAACAAGGATTTTCTATTTATTTTCCATAAAGCATCATGTAATCCAATAGCAACTGTAGTCTTTCCTTCACCATATTTAGTTGGATTAATTGCAGTTACTAATATCAATGAAGACTTTGAATTCAATTCTTTATTATCAATTTTAGCTTTATAATCTCCATAAAAATAAAGTTGCAAATCTTTATCAATTTTATTTGCAACTTCTTTTATAGGTTTCATTTTTAACTTATTATTAATTACGTTACTATTCATTAACATCATCCTTATCAATTTGAACAACACTTATAATATTATCAGATTTAACTAATGTCAACAAAATATCGGTATCATACCCTAAATCCTTTTCATAAACTAATTTAACTTTAGCAAGATAACCAGAATACTCAGTATTCTCTATAACATATGATTCTTCATTAATACTATCAACAAAAACCTCACTTACCAGAGGTAACTCCTGTTGTCTATTAGTATCAGTATTATCTTCAATATATTTATAAAAAGTTTCACTAGCCTTTAATTTAAAATTATCTTGTTTCTCATTAAAAACAAATTGTACTCCACCAATATCATATTTGTTTATTTTATTAGATAAAGTATAAAAATCACTAGCAAATAACTTCGCTACACTTTTCGCATAAGCTTCATAATCAACTGATGAACTCTCTAAATTTTCTTTAAGTTCTAAAAAATTATCTTTAAATAGTTTGGTAGATTTCTTTTTATTCATTTCATATGGATAATCTTTAATAGAAACTATGTCATTGCTTTTTACTGGTTTTTTTTCTTTATTATCAATTTGTTTAACAAAAATACTATATACAACTCCACCAATACAATATAAAAATACTAATATTAAAAGTACTACTAACACTTTTTTTTTCATTGCTCTTCCATCCTTTTTTTCAAGTCATACACTATAAAGTCATTTGAAACTTCTAATAATTCTTCCACATAATTTTTACAAGTATCAATATAATTTTGATCTATTATTTCATCATTAAAAACTTTATACTCACCTTTAGTATTATTATAATAAAGCTTACTAGTTAAAAAATTACCATTAGGAAACGCAATAATATTATCATTTTTTATCTCAAAAATATCATGACCTAAAGCATATTTATTATATATTCCTAACATATTGCCAATAGTAGGAGCAACATCAATCATTCCCATATAATAATCAACAGTACCACTTAAAGACTTATCTTTTGTCCACAAAATTAGTGGTGTATTTTTGTTTAATTCATTAGCATAATAATCATAATCTACATATAGAGGATCATTTTCATCTCTAAGTTTACCAGTTTCAAAATCAAAATTATAATAATAATTAAATTCTTTTCTACCAAGTTTTGCATCATGATCTCCATAAAATACAAATACAGTATTAAGAAAAGAGTCACTATTTTTTATACTATCAATAAATTTTCCTAAAGCACTATCAGCATAATTAGCACTTTTAATATAATTACCAATAATAGTATCTTCTAAATAATTATATTTAACATTCTTATTAATACCTAATTGTGGATCATAAACTGTAGTTTCATAACTTAAATCCAAACCTAAATATTTATCAACATCATCAAAAGGAGTATGGTTAGATAATGTAATAATTGTTCCCATATATTTTTCATTATTACTCTCTATCTCTTCTAAAATAGGCATAACTTGCTTAAAGAAAGAAATATCACTTAAGCCTAAACCAATAGTTTCATCTACAACAAAATTCTCTTCTGAATAAAAATCCATATAACCAAGTTGAGGATGCATTTTATTTCTATTCCACATACTTGCCTTATTACCATGCATACTAAAAGTATAATAACCTTCATTTCTTAACAATTTAGGAATAGTTTGATAATCCCTATTATAATAACTTACAAAGACTGTTCCACTTTGAACAGGCATTAAACTAGTATTTAAAGTAAATTCTGTATCACTACTAGTTCCCACACTAATTTGAGGATAAAATTTAGAAAAATACAATCCTTCATTAACAAGTTTATTCAAATTAGGAGTTATTTCAATACCTTTAACTTTTAAGTTAACAAAGAATGACATCATACTTTCCATATGTACAAATATAACATTCTTGCCTTTTAAAATGTCAGTATATTCATTATTACTTTTCATCCTAGTATTTTCATTATAATAATCAGTTACTGTTTTTATGGCCTCATCATAACCAAATAAATTATTGACACTACTTCTTAAAGTCTGAATTAAATCATTATTTTGATAAATAATAATACCAAATCTTTCAACAATATATTCTCTATTCCATTGTTTAGTCAATCTTGAATAATCAGCACCATTTAAAAAACAAATAGATATACAAACCATAATTAAACCAATTAAACTTGTTCTCTTAAATAATTTTTTACCTTTTTCAATCTTACTAACTTGTTCAAAATAAGAACCTTTAGATAAAACCCTATTAATATAAATAAAAATCACTAAAAATAATATATATACATATTGACTAATGTTCATTTTTTCAAATACAGCATCCCCTACTTCTCCAACTTGTCCAATAGTTGCTAAAAGTCCAAAAGATGCAAAAGACGTATAAAAAGCATAATATATTGAATTAATTACATTAACAACAGTTAAAATAAACAACATTACAACAAAATACTTAAATTGATTTTTTGGTTTAATAAAATATGCAAATGACCCAATAATAAGAATCAAACCACAATCAAATAACAAAGGAACCAACGAAAACCAATTGCCAACAGTTAATCCCCTAATACATATAGTACTAAGCAAAGACAATAGTACAAAAGAACAAAATTGTTTATTATACTTAAAAAATGTTTTTAAATTATTTTGTAGTTTTTTACTATTCTTTTTTATATCTATTTTTTTCATTAAATCCCTTCTTATAAAAAACATTATAACATCTTAAAAAATCTATTGCAACTTATCAATATCTTTGATAAAATAACTTATATGCAGGTGTAGTACAATGGTTAGTATGCAACCTTGCCAAGGTTGAGATGGGAGTTCGATTCTCCTCACTTGCTCCATTGACGAATCTGTTCGAACTGTTTAGTTTGAACTTGATATATAGAATCAATCGAAAGATTGATTTTTTTGTGTCTTACAAAGAAATCATCCTAAAGAA
>CAKOLD010000011.1 GCA_934096015.1 uncultured Bacilli bacterium | reverse complement strand
ATCTAGCTAAACTAAATAGAAGAATTTTTGGAGAAAAAAATTATTTCTTTGAATTCAAGAACAGCTTAGATTTAAAACAATTAAAAATCAATTCAGTGGAACTTGCAAAGGACTTATATGATTTATACCAAGAATATGACAAAGTATATTTTAAAGATAAGATTCTAAGTATTTTAAGTGATACAATTTCTATAGCAGATTTATTAAATTTATATTATAGTTATGACTATTTTAAAAAATTAACTATTCAAAGAATTTATAAACTTACTGAATATGACGAGATTGAAAAACTAAGTGAAAAATTTGATTTATATGCTATGAATCCTACTAACATAATAGTAAGAGGATTATTAGTTTTCTCAGATACTGATATATCTAAAATAATTGCTAATAAGTATCGTTTAAGCAACATAAAAATAACAGAAGAAGACTTAGAAATTGATAACTTAGATGTCATTTTAGATAAAGTACAACTAATTTTAAGAATCAATAAAATAAATAATAGTAATACTTCTATAGAAAAAATTTGGTTTATGACAGAAGTAGAAAAAATCTTAAAAAAGGAATGCATAAAAAAATAACATTAATTTTCATGATTAATGTTTTTTTGTCGTTTTTTGTCTAATAGTATGATATAATTTACTTATAATAGATAAACCGTTCGAAGGGATGCTGGAAGTATGATAAAACTAACCTTTAAAACCAAAAAACAAAAGCTAAATTTTATAATAATTGCAATTTTGGTAATATTAGTCTCTTCAGTTTCCATAGCAACACTTGCTAGATACAAAAATCGCAACCCTTTAAATATTGATGAAGAATGGGATGGAAGTATAGCAACTAGTTATCGTTCAGGAACTGGTGAGAAAAGTGATCCTTATATTATTTCTAGCGCAAGTGAATTAGCATATTTTAGTAAAATGCTAGAAACAGAAGATTATAAAGATAAATATTTTTTATTAAACAATGATATTATTATTAACAGAGGCATTTTTAAATACCAAAATAATAATGTAGAATATATTTTAGATGATAAAACTTATTATTTAAAAAAATACACAAATGATTATTACAACAACACTAATTATGATACTAAAGTATCTGATATAAATAATTTTAATAGTTTAAATAATTTTAAAGGGACCTTTAATGGAGGATCTCATACTATTTATGGAATGTATGTTACAAATGAAAAGGCTGACGAAGTAGGAATATTTACAAATCTAAATGGTAACATTAAAGATTTATATATAAAAAATTCTTTAATAAGTGGAGGAAATATTACAGGAGGTTTAGCATCAATTGCAACTGATACCACAATTTCTAATATAGTTTATGACGGTTATGTAATTGGAAATGAAACTGGTTCTAAAACTATAGATAGTTCTTTAGAAAATATTAATTTAAATACTGAAATTAAAGAAGTTACTAAAACATTAGAATTATTAGATTATGATATTTTAGAAATCACTTTAAAAGGAGAAATAAACGAGCTTCCAGAAAATACCTCTATATCAGTAAATGGAATAAATATAGAAAAAAAGAGTTTTTCAATAACAATACCAACTACTCAAGAATTAAATTTTTCATTAAATAGTTTAAATGATACCAACATAACATTATCTAATTTAAAATATACTATAAAATACAAATTAGGTATGACAGGAGGAATAGTTGGAAAAACTATAAATACTAATTTAACAAACATAGTAAATAAAGCAAACGTTAATGGTTTAAATTATGTAGGAGGAATAAGTGCTTTTTCTACTAACACACTTAATTTAAAACGTTCATACAATTTAGGACAAATCATTAGTAGTAATGAATCATCAGGATTAATTACTTATCTAAAAAATGCAACAGCAACAATTACAAATGTTTATAATAATGGAAACCTAAATGGTACTAGTAAGGTAGGTATCATTGCCAGTAGTATTGATTCAACTATTAATATTGCTAACAGTTTTAACACTATTGATGATTCATATTTTATAGGAACAAGTTCTAACTCCAATATAAATATTCAAAATTCTTATAATATTAATAGTAATTATATAATAAATGGCAGTTATAATGGATATATAGCTTTAACTGATACTGCATATTTAAAAACTAAAGAGAATACTGAAAATTTGGAATACACTGAATTTGTGGATACTGATACCATTACTAACAATGAAAATGCAACTTGGATTTATGATATTGATAATTATCCACTTCTTTATATAGATGATTTAACAAATCCTGTAGCATCAATTAATATAAATACTTACTCTTGGAACAATTTAAGTTTTGATTTAAATAAAGTAATGTTAAAAGATAATATAACATTTAATATAACTAAATTAAATAATTTAAATGAGATAAAATCAATTTATTACTACATAAGTAATAACGCTAAACCTCTTACTTACCAAGAGATAAAAAACCTAACTGATTGGACTTTATATCAAAATACTGAAAAAATAGAACAAGAAGGTTATTATATAATCTATGCTAAAATAGTAGATTATAATGATAACGAAACATACATAAACTCTGATTTACTAGTACTTGATTTAACTGGATCAAAAATTAATATAACTTATGATGAAAGAAATTTAAGTTCACTAAATTTAACTCCTTCAAATTATTTCATAACAGAACCCTTAAAAATTACAATAAATGCTTTGGATGACTTATCAGAAATTCAATCAGTAAGCTATTATATATCAGAAAATGCTTTAACAGAAAATGATCTAGAAACCATAGAAAATTGGACACCATATACTGGAACTTTATATATTACAAACAGTGGCATAGCATATGTAAAAGTTGTTAATAATATTGGGTTAGTAAGTTATGCTAATAGTGACAAATTAATTTATGAAGGATACACTAATACAGCACTATACCTTCGTAATGATGAAAATACTTCTTTGGAAAATCTTAATATAACTGAAAATTCCTCTGTAACTTTAAAATATGAATATAATTCAAAATATAATTTAGATTTTTTAGATAAAAATTATTTAGCTGCTAATCAAGAATTACCAATCAATACTAAGATAATTTTAAATTTAAATAATGAAATATATTCACACATAATAGGAGAATATGATGTTATTAAAAAAGATTCTATGTATTTATATTCCTTTGATTTATTTAATTTAATTGGAAAAAATAAAAAAATTAAATTTAACAGAAATCTTAATAACCCTTTAAATGATACTTATAAAGTAACACTTGATTTTTTAAACACTACAATTGAAAATGATATATCAGATTTAACTTTATCAATAGAAGTACTTAACGAAGGAAACGAAGTTAGATCAACTATTAAAGATACTTTAAAAAGAATAAATATTTATAAAAATTATAATCCTGAAATTTTACTAGAAACTTCATTTAATGATGAAATAATTTATAACACTAATTCTACAAATCATATAGATATTAGTCTAAATAAAATATTCAAAACAATTGATTCTCTAAAAGTATTTGATAGTACCTATAATAATATGTTTTGGGGACTTCAATTAAAAGTAACAGATTCAAATGGTTCTGTAGTAGATCATTCTTATTTAAAAAATATTATGTATGAATTAGATGATAATAAATATTCAATGTCTAAAGATTCTATTAATATTAATCTTTTAGATAAAAATGATCAATTAAATAAAACTTTAAAAATTATTACAAGTATCGATAATAGTACGTTACCTAACGGAACTTACTACATAGAAATAACTGGATACCTATCTTTAGACGGAGAAATACCAAACGTAACTACAAATAAATTATTAATCCCTTTACAAGTTACAAATAGCAGAAATAATTTTAATTACACATTTGATATAGTAGATAATAATTCTAAAATTTTAAATAAGACAAACGAACCAACCACTTTAAATTACACTACTAATTATAGTGGATGGCTAGCAAGCCCAAAAGTTTATGTATCACTTTTAAAGAAAAATAATTTAACTGCTTATGATACAAGTTATTCTCAATTAGATTTAAACTCTTATATTGCAGATACTTTACCGACAAATAACATGCTATATTTAGTAAAAGATAATTTATATAACAATAATAATATTACTTTAAATCTTAATACTAATAAATTAGATTATAATCTCTATAAGTTAAGGTTCTATTTATATAATGATGATAAAATGATAAGTTTTGTTGAAAAACCATTTATTATTAAATAAAGGAGTTAATATGAAAAAAAAATTAATAATTATAATAAGTCTTTTTATAAGTATTCTATTTATATCTGGCATTACATATTCTAAGTTTAATGTTAATAGCAATTTCATAGTAGAAAATCAAAAAATAGCTTCATTTATTTTTGAAGGTAAAAAACTAGATAACTTAAACATTGCTTTAGATTCCCTAAAGCCAGGAGAAACTAAAACCTATGACTTTAGCATTGCTAATAAAAAAGAAAATAAAAACAGTGAAGTAAATATTAACTATCAAATAATTATCAAAACTTATCATTTTATTCCAACCAATATAAATTTATATAAAATAGAAAACGGTAAAGAAAAATTCATTTTAAAATGTGACGAAACTTTTAGTAGAAATGAAAGTAATTCTTTAATATGTAGTACAGATGTTTTTGAAATAAGTTATTTAAATGAAATAGAAGATAATTATCAATTAAAAGTAGAATTTGATAACAATTATAATGCAGAAGAATACTCTAACTTAGTAGATTATATTGATCTTGAAATAAAAAGTTGGCAGAAGGTGAACTAATGAACAAAAATAAAAAAATACAACTAATTATTTTAATGATACTATTTATAACACTTTTAATAACCCAAGGTGTTACTTTTGCAAAATATGTATATAATAACGCTTTAAATTATTATTTTAAAACAAAAGAATTTTATTTTTATAGTGACTCCCTAGATACTAAAGAAGTAACTAATACCATTAATAATTGGGGTGGAGAAGACCTAACTTTTAATTTAAAAAACTATTTAAATGACTCTTTAATAACTGAATATGATACTTCTTATAAAATAGAATGTACTACAAATAATCCAGACTATACTTGTATAGTTAATGAAAAAGAAAATATCTACGAAGGAGTTTTATCTAGTATAAAAACTTGCACGGATAATGAAAATAATATTATTACATCAATAACCAATATGGAAGATTGTATAAAAAACAATTATGAATGGATTCCTAACAAGACAGAGAGTTTAATAAACCTAAATGTAACAAACAATAATACCATAGTAGATAATTTAATTTTAAATGTCAAAGTAACATCTACAAACCCTTATAAAAAAGAATTAAATGGTAAATTCATTTTAACAAAACTTGATTCTAAAGAAGATTATTCTTTAAACGTTTTAGATTATAATGATTACTTAGAAGTTATAATTTCTAATAAAACAAACGAAAATAATAATTATACATTAGAATTTGATTCCAATAAATTAAATATAGATGTTACTGAAGACTTAAAAGAATTAAGGGCAGATAATAATTCTATAAATAAAGTTGAATTTGCATTAAAAGATAATAGTAATCTAAAAATAGTGTTCTATAAAAAAAATAATACAGAGACATTTAATAAAGATGATTTTAAAATAAACACTATAAATTAAATAATTGATAAGTCAAATAAAACATGATATAATCAAAAATATAATAGAGGAGGTATTTATGAAAACATTAAAAGTTATAAAAAATATATTTATAGGAACAATTGCAGTTATATATTTTGCATTTGTTATCTGTATGACAGTTTTATTATTAAATTATAATGACTATGGACTTACAGAATTTGGTAATAAAACCTTAGTATTACTAAGTGATAATATTTCTACTAATGATTTTAAAAAAGGAGACTTAGTAATTGCTGAAAAGAAAGAGTTAAAAGATCTAAAAGTAGGGGATAATGTATTTGCTTATAAAGTAGATGCTAAAGGATCAGTTAATATAGATTATGGAAAAATTGGTGAAATATATGAAACTGAACAAGCAGTTACTTATGAAAATGGTTCAACTTATTCAATTGATTTTGTTGTAGGAACACCATCTAAAACATATAGTAAAATCGGATCATACTTAAGTGTAATAGAATCTAAATGGGGATTTTTATTCATCGTCTTAGTTCCATCATTCTTAATATTCATTTATGAAATATATGCTTTAGTAATTGAAATTAAATACGGTTCAAAAGAAAATTAAAGTAATAAAATAAATACTGTTAGAATTTATCTAGCAGTTTTTTTATAAAAAAATTTAGTCTTATTTTGTTGTAATAAGTCGATTAATATGTTAAGATTATATAGTAAGATAAGATACTAGAAAGTTGTGATTTGGCTATGTGCAAAAATTCCCTAAAAGAAAGAATCTTGAATATAATTTTAGATGTTTTAATGTTTTTATTAGGTCTAATTTTATTAGTATTCATCTATAACAATATTCAAACAAAGATATTAGGAAATGATCATTCAAGTTTTTTTGGATACTCTTTATTTGAAGTCCAAACTGGAAGTATGAAAAATGAAATTAATATAGGTGACTGGATAATAGTAAAATATTCTGATGATATAAAATTAAACGATATTGTAACATTTAAGAAAAATAATAGTTTTGTAACACATAGAGTAGTAGAAGTTTATAAAAATACTTACGTTACTAAGGGAGATGCCAACAACGCTAAAGATGAAGCTATTAGTAAAAATCAAATAGTTGGAAAAGTTGTCAAAATATTACCTCATTTTGGACTTATTAAAAAAACTATTTTAAACCCAATCGTTCTATTTATGTTACTTGTAGTTGTATCTGTAATTAATTTTGATTCTAACAAAAAAAGATTTGCAAAAATCTTTGATATCTTAAAAAAGAAAAAAACTAATGATACTAATTCCCAAATGGATCAAAATACAAATGATTTAGAAGAAGAACTAAATCCTATTAAAGAAATAAAAATAGAAGAAGTAGAACCATTATCTACTGAAAATGATATTGATACCGAAGAAGACAATGAAATAGATGGAGAAACTGACGTTTTAGAACATCATTCGGAAGAAGAATTAGATAAAACTATGTTCTTTAGAATGGTAAATGTTGATGAATCCGAATTAGATGAGACCTATTTGAAAATAGCCAAAACAGAAGTAGAAGACAATAAAAAAGAAACTAAAAAAATAAATGCTTTAGAAGAAACTGAAGAAGATGAACAAAGTTTAATTGAAAGCAATTTAGAAATGCTAAAAGAGCGCAAAAAGAGATTTAATAGTATACTTGATAAATCTCTATACATAAAAAAACTTGAACTAAACGAAATAATTGATATTTTAAATGTTGATAAGAAAATAAAAGTAAATGAAGCCACAATAAAAGATCAATTATTAGATTTGTATATTGATGCCAAATATTATAACTACTCTGGTAATATAAATACTATGTATAATGGTCGTAATGCTATTAAATTAACGAGAGAAGTTTTAAAAGAAGAAGCTCCAAAACTTGCTAAAAAGTATAAAGGAACTGACTTAAAATATAAAGATAAAGTTAATAAAATATTAAATATCTTTTTCGTAATAATTGGTTTAGATCATTATAATCTTATGGATATGGATATAAAAGCGAAAAGAGAATTATATAAAAACGAAATTATTAAATTTCTTCCAGAATATAGTGAGCAAGAAGATCTTGTATTATCAGTAAATAAAATTTTAAAAGTTCAAAAAATTCATACCGGAATGATAAAACAAAGTTTAGAAAAATTAGAAACAGGTATGTTTGAATTAAAGTTTACTGAAATAACTCATAAGAAAAATCTATATGGAATAAATTTAGAACACAACATAACATTTAGTAAAACTTATAGTGACTATATTGTAGATAAAACATATAGTGAAGGAGTAATTGCCGAAGACAAAATAATTATCCTAGTAAGTCTTCTTCTAAGTAAATTAGTAAAAAATATGTTTTCTTTTAATACCAAAGAAAAATATATAATTTATTTACCCAATACTTTATATGAAAAAGACAATAAATTAAATAATATAATAGAAAAGTTAGACGACGAATTTGTCAAAAATAGTTTAATTATTTTATTAAAAGAAGAAGATTTCAAACAAAATAGAAAAACTATTAAGAAAATGATGAAACTAGGTTTCCGATTTGCAATAAGTATAGAACAAGAAAAAGAACTTAGTGAACAAGAAAAGAAAGATTTATTCCTAGCAAAATATATATTTGTAGGTAAAAAGAAAAAAGCATCAACAGAAATTTACAATTCAATACCAAAAGAATTGTTAGAAAATGTAATATTTGATGATATTTTAGATAAAACGGGAAACTATGTAGGGGGAGAGTAATATGAATACCTTTTTAAGATTTTTTTACGAATTTTTATCAGTATTTTTTGATGGATTATTTACTGGTATTAAAAGAATGTTTGACTTTAAAGCATATGCTAAAGTAATAAACAGTTATAAAGATACTTTTAGTAATGGAGAAAAAATATTTCTATATATAGGAGTAGCTATATTAGTAATTATAATTTTATTAGTGATTGGACTTATTGTACTTTTCATAAAGAAAATGATAAGAAAAACGGATAAAAATTTAAATAAAGATGATTTGTTAAATGAAATAAACGACTTACACGATCAAGTAAGAAAACTAATGAAAGAAAAAGAAAAAATAATGGCTATGAAAGTTTCCCAATTAGGATTAAATCCTAATGAAGAAGAAAATGCTGAAGAACAAGAAAAAGAAGATGAAAAGAAAACAGATCCTAATATCAGATTCCCAAAACTTGTTTCAATTGATGAAGCTTATGCTAATTATAAAGTTAAGAAATATAATAATTCAGAAAATTTAACAGAAATTATTGAAGACTTTAGATGTTTTGCTGCTAGCCAACTTAAACTATATTATGATTATGACATATTAAGACCATTTTTTGCTGGATTAGCATGTGGTAAATTAATAATATTACAAGGTATATCTGGAACAGGTAAAACATCACTTGCATATGCTTGGGGAAAATTTGTTAATATAGATTCTTGTGTAGTATCAGTAGAACCATCATGGAGAGATAAATCAGACTTCCTAGGATACTTTAATGAATTTACGAAGAAATTTACAGAAACAAAAGCTTTAGGAGAAATATACACAGCTGGATTTGATGATAACATCCATACAATTATTCTAGATGAAATGAATCTAGCTAGAGTTGAATACTACTTTGCAGATCTTTTATCAATACTAGAAATGCCAAATAGAAATGAATGGATTGTTGACTTAGTTCCAAGTGCTTGGGACAAAGACCCTAAAAAAATATTAAATGGTAAGCTAAAATTACCAGGAAACATTTGGTATATAGGTACTATCAATAATGATGACTCAACATTCATGGTTACAGATAAAGTTTATGACCGTGCTATGCCAATAGATATTAATACTAAAGTTGATCCTTTTGAATGTAGAGAACAAGAAGCTTTAAATTTAAACTCAACTTATTTAGAAAGCTTATTTCAAGATGCAATTGAAAAACATCCAGTATCTAAACCAAATTTAGAATTAGTAAACGAAATAGATGATTATGTTATAAAACATTTTAGAATTTCTTTCGGTAATCGTATTATGAAGCAACTAAATACATTTGTTGCAGTATATGTAGGCTGTGGTGGTAATGAAATTGACGGTATAGATTACTTTATTGCCAAAAAAATTCTAAGGAAATTTGACCAATTAAGTGTATCTTTTATTAGAGATGAAATAGATCCATTTATATCATTCTTAAATAAAAGAGTAGGAAAAGGCGTCATGAAAGAATGCATATTTTACTTAGAAACCTTAAAGAAGAGTATATAATAAAAGGAAGGGATATTAATGACTAAAATAGAAAGTTTAGTTGATGATAAACTAAATGAAAATGCTAAAGTTTTTTTGAAAAATACTGAATCAGATATGCATTTCAAATCAGACTATTTAGGAGACTCCCTTTCATTTGAATGGATGGACGAGATCGAAAATGCTTGTCCTTTTATTGATATAATAGTAAGAAATCCTAAATTAGCATTAATTCAAGAAGAAACTGTAGTAAAAGTTGAAAAAGCTAAAAAAATTACTGTTGCAAGTGTTAAAGATTTAGCAAGACATACAAACTACATTTCTAAAATTAATGATAAAACTCAAGATATTGAACCCAATAAAATTCTTGATATAAGAAATGAAGAGACATATAACATATATGAAAATAGATTTTTATATTCATTAATATATGTTATGAATAAATTTATTTTAGAAAAAGAAGAATTATTTGAAGACTTAGAAGTTAATAATAAGAAAGTTTTAGAATATAAAGGTGACACTGAAACCTTAAAAGAAAAAGTTAATATTGAAGTAAAAATAACTTCAACCTCACTTCCCGATAATAACACTAATAAAAATATCGAGGAAGATATCAAAAATATTAAAAAAAGAATAAAAAAAGTAAAAGAATACATTACAAGTTGGCAAAAAAGTGAAATGGTAAAAGCTTTAGATAAAGCCCATATTACCATTTTAAATAGTCAAGTAAAAAAGACAAACATAATTCTTAAGAACCCAAACTTTCAAATAGCTGTAAAATTATGGGATTACCTAAGAAATTATTATTTAAATGACATTAAAAATTTAAGAGAAAATTTTGATACTGATGGCAATAATATTGTTAAAGTATTTTTAGACAGATCATTTTTAATGAACTATTTTATATTAGATTCAATTGCTGCTTCTAAAAGAGAACAAAAAGAAAAATTATCAAAATATGCCATATTAATGTGCGCTGAAGAAATTGATAAAATAATTTCTTTGTTATTATCTCTTGGTATTAAAATTGATGAAAATGATTTTATGAAATTTATTTCAGATGAAATTAAAAAACAAAAGAAAATCCAATCATCAGGAAGTGAAGCAGTTAAAAAGAAATTTAAAAAAGAAATGGATGAATACATGGAAAGGATTAAAGATTACTTATAATTATGAAAGATAATAAATTTTTAAAAATTAGTAAGAAAATTTTTGACTGGGTTATAGGAATTGCTGTTGTTTTATTTCTAATTGTCGTAGTCTTACAAAGATTTAGTAATAATAAAATATCATTCTTTGATTATCGAATGTTCACCGTTGTTTCTGGAAGTATGAAACCAACCTATGATATAGGAGATGTCTTAATATCTAAAGAAACAGCCCCATCTAAAATCCAAGTTGGAGATACTATAAGTTATTTAGGAAAAGCTGGAAGCTTTAAAGATAAAGTAATAACTCACAAAGTTGTGGGAATTAATAAAACTGAAGATGGTAAATATATTTTTAGAACAAAAGGGACAGCAAACTTAATTGAAGACCCATTAGTATATGAAGACCAATTATATGGAGTGGTTAAATATAAAGTAAAAACTTTATCACTCGTATATAAGTTAGTAAGTACAAAATATGGAATGCTTATATTCATAATAATTCCACTATTTTACGTAATAGGATCTGAAATACTATTCTTTATGTTAGATGCCGAAGAAAAAAGAAGAAATAAATAATAAAACTAGGAGGAGTAAATGAATAAAAGAAGAAAAATTAATATTAGACTTAGTATTATGTCTTTAACATTTGCAATAATCTCATTTATTTCAGTTACTCTTGCTTGGTTTGCTTATAGTGGACTATCAAAAATTGAAACTGAAGTTGCAGTTAAATCTTGGTACATAGAATTTACTAAAGGAACAGAAGTGGTCTCTAAAAATATCACTATTTCTGTAGATAATGTTAAGCCAGGGATGGAACCTAAAATAGAAGAAATTATAATAAATAATAAAGGAGATTCAGATGCAAGTGTTAAATATAAAATTTCCTCAGTTAAAATATTAAATGAAAAAGAATTAATAGATTCTGAGACTACTTCGTCTGATTTTATAGAAGATCAAATTGCTCACGAATACCCATTTCATATAAATATGGGATTAAATAAAAATTATGTTTTAAGTAAAGGAACAGAAAATAAATTTAAAATATCAGTTTCTTGGCCACTTGATTCAGGTAATGATGAATTAGATAGCCTTTGGGGAAATAAAGCCTATCAATATCAAGTTGAAACAAATAATTCTGCACCATTAATAAAATTAGAAATAAGTTTAATTGCAGAGCAAATAATTGATAGTGATAATAATGAACCTGATCATAATTTTGATTTAGGAAAATTAATATTATATGATGTAAAAAACAATACTACTTGTAATTCCATAAGTGAAACATGTCTTAAAACTCATGTAATTGATACTAAAAATAAAATTAAAGATACTACAGTAACCTTATTACCTAGTTTTGAAAATAACTATAGTACTGGATCATTTAGTGAAATTGATACTTTATATCAAAACATAACATCTAATTGGCAAGCAACCACTAGAAACTTAACAACTGAAGATATTTTAAAAGTAATATCTACAGATTTAGATAATACAGTTATGCAAAGAGAAGGATTATCAGATAATGTATTAGGTAAAGTTGATTATGGTGATAGAGCCTCTAAAACAATTGAAAATAATATAAATAATGCAAGTTATATATTCAAAAATAATTCATTCTTATATCTAGCTAGTAATGAATGCTATTGGTTAAAAAATCATGATAACGACACTTATGCTTTCAGTCTACAAAAAATCGATAATGAGACTTCTCACATATTCAAAAATTTAAAAACTAATTCTTGCAAAAATATTCCAGTAATAATTGCAAATAAAGATAAATTAAATATAGGAAATTAGAAACTTATGTTTCTTTTTTTATGTCTTGACAAGGGGGGGGGGGGCTAAATGTTATAAAAAAATTGTACTTATAGTAAAGGAGTAAAGATATGGAAAATAATGAGAAAAAAATAATATTTGTAATGAGTACAGTTGTATTTGCAACAATAATGTTAATAGGATTTTCATATGCCTATTATAAAACCAAAATAAGTAGAAACACAAAAGAAAAAAGTATAAGTGTAACAAGTAAGAAACTAGAAGTAAGCTACGCGGATGGAGACGGAGTAATAGAACCAACAGAAGAAATAGAACCAGGGTACACTGCGACTAAAACATTTAGCGTACAAAATACTGGAGAAAATACAATAAGTTATAGTATCAAACTAGATAATATTACTAACACATTTACCAGAACAGAAGATTGGACATACGTTTTAAAGAAAGGAGAAACTGAAGTAAGTAGTGGAAAAATACCAACCAATGAAACTTATATAGTAAATGCAGTAAGTATAGATTCTAAAACAACAGATTCTTATAGTATAACGGTAACTTATGCTAACTTAACAGATGTAGATCAATCAGTTGATATGGGTAAATCTTTAAGTTTAAGAGTAAATATAGATGAAGCAGTAGGAACTATATTTGAAAGTGCTAGTGAAGGAACATTATTAAAAGCAATTGGCAACGATAATTCGATTAGTAAACCATTAACAGTGCCAGGTGCAGAAGCAAGTAGTGAAACTGAAGCAGTACTAGCAAGTACAGAAGATGATTATGGTGATTCATATTATTTTAGAGGAAATGTAAAAAATAATTATGTAAACTTTGCAGGAATGTGTTGGAGAATTGTTAGAGTTTCTGGAGATGGAAGTGTCAAAATGACATTAGCCGCCCAAAAGGATTGTAGTGAAATAGCAGACAGTGATACATCAACAGCATTTATTGGAGAGGGGAATTATGGTTATGATAGAACAAGTAAAAGTACATCAGGAACCACATTAAGTAAAATGAATTACTTAAATCCTGTAACAGGTAATACATCTTCAATGGTAAAAGCCTTTTATGATTTTCAAACAACAAAATTAGCAAGTTATTTAGATAAATTAAAATCAGGAGATTGGTGCTTAGGAGATACAGCATATACAAGAACTGGAACTTTAAACTCAGGTTATACATATACATTATTAACTGATACATCAAGCAATTATTTATCACAAACGCCATTCTATTATGATGCATATGGTAGAATAAACGGAGATAATAAAGATGGCTATAGTGCAACATTAAAATGCAATGGAACAAAATTAGATAAGTTTAGAACAGTAGAGAATGTAAGTAGTGAAGCGCCAATGTATGTAAGCACATTAACAATAGATGAAGTAGCATATGCTGGAGGGAATGCAAGTATTCTAACTTCCAATACAAATTATTATTTAAGTAATAATGCTTCGTCAAGGCCTTGGTGGGCTCTCTCACCGTCCACTTTTGATGGGATTAACGATTACTCATTCTATTTGGATGGACGTGGCGGGATTCACAGCAGTAATGTGAATGGCGGTAGTAACAACTTTCGTCCTGCAGTTTCTTTAGCATCTAGTGCACAAATTACAAGTGGAAATGGTACTCAAACAAATCCTTACATTATAAAATAATTTAATGAATTAAAAGCATACTTTCTATTAGTATGTCTTTTTTGTTTAACACTTTTTTGACAATTAATAGTTTATTTTACAAAATTATATTCGATTATGTTATAATTATAATAGAGGTGGATACTTTATGGATAAAGTTAATTATAATAAACGTGTGACTCGAAAAACAAAATTAGTAGATAAAAAGAAATTTGTTATGGCAATATTACTTACAGGGTCCCTTAGTTTAAACGCAGTAAATGCTATAAATAAAACAGTTGAAGTTATAAAAGATGAAGTAACTCAAGCTTATAGAGTTAATGATTTTAAAGATTATGTTAATGATAATATTCATAGAACAAGTGATAAACAACACTATTTTATTGATAACTATGATATGGCTAAAGATTTTATTGAAAAAGCTGAAATCAATAGTAGACAAGATTTTTATCATCAAATTATTCTTATAGCTCAAAATATTGATTATAATAGAAATAGTAATTTTGAAGATTTTATTAATTCATTAAATCTGGATAAACTTAATAAAGAAGATTCTATTTATCCTAGTGAATATGAATTTAAAGAATTTCTTTATAGATATGATTTAATAGATAGCGAAGGAAAAATTAATTTTAAACGTTGGATAGAATTTGATAAACAAATATTTAATGTTGAAAATGAATTTTCAAATAAATCTAAATAGGTGATGTTATGGTAGATATGGATTATATAACTTTAGAAAATGGAAAAGAATATGCTATTGTAGATGAAATAAATGTTTTAGGAAATAGAATTGTTTATTTAGTTTGCGAAAATGAAGTGGAATTAAGAAAACTAGATGAGAAAGAAGATCTACTTAAAATAGAAGATAATGAATTAAAAGATAAAGCAATGTTAGAATTCATGAAAAAGCATAGAAATGATTTTACTAATTAAAATAATTATGATACACTGAAAATGGAGTGTGGATTATATGAATACAATAAAAAAAGTTACAAATATTGAAGAAGATGTAAAAATAACCAACAATTATATTTTAAAAGATTTAATGCCAGCTATGGTACTTAATTATATAAATCCCAAAGTTGCAGTTTCTTATTTATATCGTATATCTAAAAGCGATAAAAAAATAGAAGATCTTGCTGATAAAATGGGACTAATAAGAAAAGATGGAAATTTATATGATGCAAATGGAAAACTTTTAGATGAAAACTTTGTTTTATATGCTATCGCAGAAGACTTAAACAATATGATTCAAAAATGTAAAGATAGTAAAGAAGTTGATTACGATTTATCTCGTTTAGAAATGGTAAGAGAATTATTAGTAACAAGTTTATTACCAAAAGTATCAGAAAAAAAAGAAGAAATTAAGACAAGCGAAGAAGATATCAATGTAAATTCTTTATTTGAAAAACTATATGGAGAAGAAAAAGGAGTTAAAACCAGATGATAGATATATCTAAATTAGTTACTTTAGAAGACGATACCAAATATTATATTATCAATGAAGTGAAAATTAAAAATGAAAAATTTTTAATAGGTGTGAGAGTAGTAAATGATGAAATAATAAATGAATTCAAATTCTTCATTGAAATAAATAAAAATAACGAAAAATTCTTAGAAAGTGTTGAAGATAAAGAACTAATTAAATTTATCGTTGATGCCTACATGTTAAATAATATTTAATAGACTTTTATAGTCTTTTTTTATTTTTTAACTTTACAAAATTATGGTTTGTGATTATAATAAAAACCATTGATTAAGGAGGCAGGATATATGCAAGAATTAATACCTATTTTAATGTTAAAAAAGATAGTGTTACTGCCTCATGAAGAGGTTCGTTTAGAAATTAATAATGAAGTATCTCAACATGCAATAGATGATGCTTGCAAAAATAGTTATAACAAAATACTAGTTATTAGTCCTGTTAATACTTTAGAAGAAAATCCTAGTACTAGCGACTTACCAAATATTGGAGTAATTGGTAAAATAAAAACCAAAATAAAATTACCAAACGGTAATTATAGAATAGCTATTACTGGGCTTAATAGAGTTAAAGTAGTTAAATATGTTACTGACAATAAAACAAGTATTTTAAAAAGTTTAGTAAAAAGATTATATGTAGATAATAGTAATGAAGTAACTGATACTGCATTATACAGAAAATTAATGGAATTACTAGAAAAATATATTAATATTGTTCCAGAAGCAGGTAATTCTATCATTTCTCTAGTAAAAGGTATAACAGACTTAGATGAAGTAACCGATTTAATAACTAGTTTTATTCCATTCAATATTAATAAAAAACTAAGTTATATGAATGAATTTGATTATGTTAAAAGAGCCCAAAATCTGATTAAAGACATTAATATAGAACTACAAATTATAAATTTAAATGAACGTATAGAAAAAGAAATAAGAGATAACTTTGAAAAAGAACAAAAAGAAATAGTTTTAAAAGAAAAAATAAATAAAATAAATGAAGAATTAGGAATTAATAGTGATAAACAAACTGAAATTAATTCATATAGAAAAAAATTAGATAAATTAAAAGTTAGTAAAGAAACTAAATTAAAATTAAATAATGAAATTAATAAATATGAATACACTAACGAAAATAATCCTGATAGTAGTGTAATTAGAAACTATTTAGAATGGTGTTTTAATTTACCATGGGGTATATCTTCTAAAGAAGAAAATAACTTAAATAAAGTCAAGAAAATATTAGATGACAATCATTATGGTTTAGATGAAGTTAAAACTAGAATTCTAGAATACATTGCTATTAAAAAATTAAATAAAACAGTAAATGCTCCAATACTATGTTTAGTCGGACCAAGTGGTGTTGGTAAAACAACTCTAGGTATGTCAATAAGCACAGCTTTAAAAAGAGAATTCTATAAAATAAGCGTAGGAGGTTTAAATGATTCTAGTGAACTAATTGGTCATAGAAGAACCTTTTTAGGAGCCAATCCAGGCAAAATTATTCAAGGAATTAAAAGATGCGGTGTTGATAATCCCGTTATTCTAATTGATGAAGTAGATAAAATGGTTAAAGATTATAAAGGGGATCCAGCTAGTGTACTACTAGATATTCTAGATGTTAAACAAAATAAAGAATTTATTGATAATTATATAGAAGAACCCTTTGATTTAAGCAAAGTAATCTTTATTTTAACAGCAAATAATATTCATGATATCCCTATAGCGTTAAGAGACAGATTAGAAATTATTGAAATCGGTTCTTATACAGAATACGAAAAAGTTAATATTGCAAGTAACTATTTATTACCAACCATTTCTTTAGAATACGGAATTGATAAAATTAAAGTAAAAGACGATGCTTTACTAGATTTAATCATTTACTATACCAGAGAAGCTGGAGTTAGAGAATTAGATAGACTTTTAAAAAGAATAGTAAGATATTTAATAATGAATGATAAAAAACTAGATATTACTAAAAAAGTACTAGAAGAAGTTTTAGGATATAAAAAATATGAACAAATTCAAATAGAAAACCATATTGGAGTAGTAAATGCTCTAGCATGGACTCAAT
This sequence comes from uncultured Bacilli bacterium, assembly GCA_934096015.1. Classification (GTDB taxonomy): domain Bacteria; phylum Bacillota_I; class Bacilli_A; order RF39; family UBA660; genus CAKOLD01. The sequence goes on along the minus strand of CAKOLD010000011.1, from coordinate 10,662 downwards.
TAGGAGGATTAGTTTTAAAACTAGAAAGCCTAATAACTCCAGGAGAAGATAAGATGATAGTCACTGGAAGCGTAAAAGAAGTCATGAAAGAAAGCATTGAAGTATCATTAAGTTATATAAAAAATAACAAAAAACTTTTCAAAATAAGCGACTTCTCTAATAGTACAATTCATTTAAACGCATTAAACAGCGGTGTTAATAAAGACGGTGGCAGTGGGGGAGTAAGTATTACTACTTCTCTAATAAGTACTTTAAAAAATCAAATCGTAAATGATGAACTTGCCTTCACTGGAGAAATCACTTTAAATGGAGACATCTTAGAAGTTGGATGTATTAAAGAAAAAATAATAGCAGCATATAATAATGGAATAAAAAAAGTATTTATTCCTTATCTTAATAAAAAAGATTTAGACTCTATACCTACTGATATAAAAAATAAAATAGAAATAGTTTTAGTTAAAAACTATATGGAAGTCTATAAAGAAATATTTAAATAATTAGACTACTTTCTGTCTAATTTTTTTATTGAAAAAACCACTAAGTTAAGTTAAACTTATATTAAGCTAGGAGTAAATTTTATGAAAAAAGTAATTACTAATTTAGTATTAATTATCTATTCAATACTAATTTTAATAATGATTATATTTGGATTATTAAGTGGAATAAAAAATGATTTATTATTACTAATTATTTCAATTCTCTCATTAATAATAATTTATTATCTTAATAAAAAATTTAATTTAATAAATAAAATAATTAATAATAAAAAAATTATAACTATCTTAATTATCCTAGGAATAGTTTTAAGATTATTACTATTATTTCTTAATTACAGTGAAGTATACAGTGACGAAGCCACTTTTTATAATAATGCCGTTAGCTTATCAGCAAAAGGGGGATTAAACAATAAATATATTGCTTTATTTCCTTACTTATATTCTTATATTACTTTGTTAGGAAACTTTATGAAACTAACATCCATAAACTTTAAAATGGTAGTAGTATTAAATATAATTTTAGATTTATGTGGATCCTTATTTGCTTACTTAACAGGAAAGAACTTAAAAAATAAACAATATGGTTTATTATTAATGCTAATGTGGTTATTTAACCCTTTTCAAATCTTATATTGCATGAAAGCCTTACCGATTATTATAGTAAATGTTCTTTTTATAATATCACTTTATGTATTTAGTTTATTAAATAAACAAAATAAAATTCTTTATGTTACTATTTTTAGTATTTTGTTAGGTATCACTCTAGGAATTAGTAATTCTTTTAGACCAATATTTGTAATATTAGTAATAGCAATCTTTTTATATTATCTATACGAAATAATAATAAATAAAAGCAATTATAAAAATAAAATATTAAGTTTTATCTTAATTGCATTGTGTTTTTTTGGAATAAATAAAATATATACAAACATAGTATCTTCAAAAACTGAATATTCGATTTCTGGAAGTAGTGGATGGACTTTATATGTAGGATCTAATTTAGAAAGTAGTGGAGCCTGGTTTTATTCTGAAGAATTTAATAAATTTGTAGAAAGTGATAATTTTGATACTAAAAAGATCCATGATTATTTTCAAGAAAAAGCTCTTCTTAATTACAAAAGCTATAGCATATTAGAAACAGGTTTACTATTTACTAAAAAGTATTATATTTTAACATCTAACTTATCTCATTACACTTATGAAAATACGATTTCTAATTTTTTAATTAAAATAATTATGTACATCTATTGGTTTTTCTTAATAACTTCTAATATTTTTAAAATAAAAAGAAAAAAAGATCAACCTGATTGGTTATTATTTGTAATTATTATAGAAATTGGTCTAATACTTTCTCATCTTCTAGTAGAAGTATCTCCAAGATACTTCACTCCTTGTTTAGTACCATTACTTTTAATATCAGCTTACCATTTAAATAATTCAATTAAAAAATCCACAACTTAATGAATTTCAATTTAAAAAATATTCCAAATGTTAAATAAGTTGCAAATAAACTTTAAATAAGATAAGGAGTAAGTAAGCAGATACCTTGTTTTCTTTATAAGATTGTCTAATATTTAATACTGTTAGAAAATCTTATAAAATTATCCATATCAATGCAAGAAGTGTAGATTGTAATTTAAAAAATATTGGTGTCCAAGACAAATTTATAAGTAGTTGTATATAATAAAGACTACTTTTTTTATTATAAAAATAATAAAAAAATCCCATTAGTAAATATATTATAGATCATACTATAAGAAATAATATTTTTATAATATTTTTTAATTTAGTTTTCATATAAAATTTCTTTCATAATATTTTATGTCTAATACTTTAATTTATACTATTATTACTTTTTAATTCACAATATAAGAGTGTCGTGATATAATTAAATAGGTGAAATATATGAATAATATATTTGGATATAAATTAAATGATTTAGAAGATTATTTTTTAAATATTAATTTAAAAAAATATAAAGCTAAACAAATATACGAATGGTTATATAGAAAAAATGAATATAATATAAAAAATATGAGTAATATTAGTCATGAATTACAAGATAAATTATTAAGTGATTTTACTACTGATTTCATTACTATAAAAGAAAAACAAGAAAGTAAACTTACTAATAAATACTTATTTAAATTATTAGATGGTAATTTTATTGAAGCTGTTTTAATGAGACATGATTACGGTGTAAGTGTTTGTGTTTCTAGCCAAGTTGGTTGTAACATGGGATGTAAATTTTGTCAAAGTGGTAAACTAAAAAAAGTTCGTAATTTAGAAGCATATGAAATGGTTGAACAAATCTTACTTATTAGTAAAGACATACAAGAAAGAATTGATAGTGTAGTTATAATGGGAATAGGTGAGCCTTTTGATAATTATGAAAACGTTATGAATTTTGTAAGAATTATTAATGATCCCTATGGACTTGCAATTGGAGCAAGACACATAACCATATCTACTTGTGGTTTAGTTCCTAAAATAAAAGAATTTATGAATGAAGGTTTACAAGTTAATTTGGCAATTAGTTTACACGCACCAAATAATCAATTAAGAAGTAAGCTTATGCCTATAAATAATGCCTATGATATTAATTTATTAATTGACACGTTAAAAGAATATATAGAAAAAACTAATAGACGAGTAACTATAGAATATGTTATGCTTAAATATATAAATGATAGTAGTGAACGTGCTTTAGAGCTTGCTAATTTGATTAAAGGAATGAATGTTTATGTAAATTTAATTCCTTATAATGAAACGGATAGTGAGTTTAAAAAAAGTGATAATGAATCTATTAGAAATTTTTTAGATATATTAAAAAAGAAAGGAATTAATGTTACTTTAAGAAAAGAGTTTGGTGGTAACATTGATGCAGCGTGTGGGCAATTACGTGCTAAAGAGGTGATGAAATGAAATCATTTTATTTAACTGATTCTGGACGAGTTCGTAGTCATAATGAAGATTCAGTTACGATAGTAAAAAATGAATCTGGTGAGCACTTGATGATAGTTGCTGATGGAATGGGTGGCCATAGAGCCGGAGAAGTTGCTAGCAGTATGGTAGTTACTTATTTAGGAAAAGAATTTTCAGCGTTATCAAGTATCGGTACTAAACTAGATGCAGTTAACTGGTTAAACGATAATATTAATGTAATTAATACTAATATTTTAAAATATACAGAAGAAAACCCTAATTCAATGGGGATGGGAACAACCGTAGTGTTGGCACTTTTAACAAATGACTTTTTAATATTTGGAAACATTGGAGATTCCAGTGGTTTTGTATTAAAAAATGGTCATTTGCACAAGATAACTAAAGATCATACATTAGTTAATTTACTTGTAGAAGCTGGAGAAATTAATGAAAGCGAAGCAAGTAATCATCCAAAGAAAAATGTTTTAATGAAAGCACTAGGTGCTGCAGAAAAACAAGTTTTAGATATCTTTGATGTTGATATGGATATTGATGCTATAATGCTATGCAGTGACGGTTTAACCAATATGTTAACCAAAGAACAAATAGAAAAGGTTTTAGTTGAAGAAGATATCAGCTATGAAGATAAACTTATTAAACTAATAAGAAAATGTAATGCAAGAGGGGGTAACGATAATATTTCAGTCGCTTATTTAGTTAAGGAAGGTGAAAACTAATGATAATGAAGGGGCAAAAAATAAATGATCGATATCAGATCATTAAAACAATTGGCGAAGGTGGTATGGCTAATGTTTACTTAGCTTACGACATTATATTAGATAGAAATGTAGCAGTTAAAATTTTAAGAGGCGACTTAGCTACTGATGAAAAATTTGTAAGAAGATTTCAAAGAGAAGCTTTAAGTGCCAGTAGTTTAAGTCATCCTAATATTGTAGAAGTTTATGATGTTGGTGAGGATAATGGACTTTATTACATCGTTATGGAATATATAGAAGGTAAACATTTAAAACAACTATTAAAAAAACGTGGTAAATTAACTTTAAGTGAAGCAGTAGATATCATGTTACAAATAACTGATGGTATGAGTGCTGCTCATGACCATTACATAATTCATAGAGATATTAAACCTCAAAATATCATGATCTTAGAAAACGGTATGGTAAAAATTACTGATTTTGGAATTGCTATGGCATTAAATAGTACTCAATTAACTCAAACAAACTCAGTAATGGGTAGTGTTCATTATTTACCACCAGAACAAGCAAATGGTAAAGGCTCAACAATTCAAAGTGATATCTATTCCATGGGAATTCTATTTTTTGAACTATTAACTGGTACACTTCCTTATAAAGGTGATAATGCTGTTGAAATAGCTTTGAAACATTTGAAAGAAAAAATTCCTAGTGTAAGACAAATAGATGACACTATTCCTCAATCAGTAGAAAATATTATTATTAAATCAACATCTAAAAATATAAAAAACAGGTACACAGATGCTAGAGAAATGCATGAAGATTTAAAAACTTGTTTAAGTCCAGCTAGAGCTAATGAAGCCATATATGTGCTTCCATATCCAGATTTAGATGAAGTAGATGAAAAGAAAACTAAAAAAACTAAAGAAAGTAATAATACTAAAAAGGAGGAAGTAAAAGTGGAACAAATTACTGAAAATGATGTTAAGAAAAAAGAAAATAAATTACTTTTAATTCTAGGAATTTTATTTACAGGATTAATTGTTATAACTACAGCCTTAGTTTTCTTATTACCAAGAATTCTTTCTAATCCTGACGTTGAAGTACCAGATGTTAGTGACAAAACCGTCGTAGAAGCAGAAAAAATTCTAAAAAAAGCTGGATTTGAAGTTCAAGCAGAGTTAAAACAAACAACAAGTGATACAATCAAAGAAGGAAAAGTTGTAAAAACTAGTCCAGCGGCTGGAAGAACTGTAAAAGAAGGTACTTCTATTATACTTTATGAATCCACAGGTGTAGGAGGTTACACTATGGAAGATTTAAAAGGAAAGAACTACCTTGAAATAAAAGGCGTTTTACAAGAAATGTATAATCTATACGTTGTAGTTGTAAATGATAAAGTTGATAATCCTAGTGACTATGAAGACGGTCAAATTATTTCCTTTGAACCAGCAGTAGGTACAGTAGTTAAAGAAGGAGATACTGTTACATTACATATACCTGACATGACAGCAGAATATCCTGATTTTACAAGTAATACTTATTCCTTAAAAGATATTGAAGCTTTCGCTACTAAATATAATTTGGAATTAAATGTACAATATGAAGAAACAAGCGAATATGCAGCAGGAACAATTATAAGTCAAAATAGAGAGGCAGGATCAACAGTAATCAGTGGCATGTCATTAAAAATTGTCATTGCTACAGAACCTGAAAGTTATGGGGTAGAAACGGTTGATTAATTAAATTATGAACGGAACTATCGTTAAAATAATTAGTAATTTATATACAGTAGAAGTTGATGGCAAATATTATGAATGTCGAGCAAGAGGAAAATTTCGTAATGAAGGAATAACTCCTCTTGTTGGAGACAAAGTAGTAATTGATACAGAAAACAATTATATTTTAGAAATAAAAAAAAGAATTAATAGTTTAGATAGACCAATGATCGCTAATATAGATTCAGCAATCATTGTAACAAGTGTTAAAGAGCCAAACCTATCTTTAAATTTATTAGATAAATTATTAACAATAATAATTTCTAAAAAAATAGAACCAATTATAGTATTAACTAAACTAGATCTCTTAGATTTTAAAGAAAAAAGAGAATTACAAAAAATAATTAAATACTATAAAAAATTAGATATACCAGTAATAAAAAACACAGAATTAAGAAAATTAACAAAATATATTAATAAAAAAACAGTTGTACTAACTGGTCAAACAGGTGCTGGGAAATCCTCATTACTCAATAAAATAGATAAAAGTTTAAATCTTGCTACCAATGAAATTAGTAGAGCTTTAGGCAGAGGAAAACATACAACTAGACACGTTGAACTATTTAATTATAAAAATTCTTTAATAGCAGATACTCCAGGTTTTTCTGCTTTAGATATTAACGATATTACTAATGAAGAAATAAAAAATAGTTTTAAAGAATTTAATGTTAATTGCAAATATCAAGATTGTAACCACATCAATGAACAAGGATGTGCTGTTATAAAATTAGTAAATAATAATAAAATATTAAAAAGTAGGTATGAAAATTATTTAAAATTTAGGAGGCAAAAATGAAAGTATCCGTATCTTTTATAAAAAGTAAAAATAGTCCAGAAGAAACTATAAATAAGTTAAATAATACTGATTGTGATTATTTACACGTTGATGTAATGGATGGGAATTTTGTAGAAAATAAAAATTTTGGATTTTCCGAATTTTTAGAATGGCAAAAAGATAATGAAAAGATGTTAGATGTTCATTTAATGTGTAGTAATCCCAAAAAATATATTAAAGAATATATTAACTTAAATACAGAATATATTACAGTACATGCAGAAGTAGAAAAAGATCTAAAAGAATTGATTTCTCTAATACATTGCTATGGATTAAATTCTGGATTAAGTATAAAACCTAACACTCCGGTTTCTAAAATAAAAGATTACTTATATGACATAGAACAAGTTTTAATAATGAGTGTAGAACCTGGTAAAGGTGGACAAAAGTTTATTTCAGATGTAGTACCTAAAATTGCAGAATTAAAAAAACTTAGAGAAGAAAATGGTTATAATTTTGTAATTAGCATTGATGGTGGTATTAATAATGAAACCATTAATGAAGTTAAAGACTGTGATATGGTCGTTAGTGGATCATATATTTGTATGAACGATGATTATCAAGATAAGATAAATTCATTACGTTAACAAGCATGTGCTTGTTTTTTTATTAAATAAAAAAAGTATCTTATGATACTTTATTTAGTAAGAATTTCATATACTTCTTCTATTGGTTTAATTTTCTCAACCTTTTTATTAATAGGAATTATATGAACATGATAATGCTTTACTGCCTGTAAAAATCCATAATTTACAACTAATCTAATTGCATCAGGATTAAGTTTTTCCATTATTAATTTTTGCATTTCTTTAACACCATCATTAATTGCAACTATTGTTTCACTGTCCATTTCTGTAAAATCAGTTATATGTTTTTTAGGTATTACTAACATATGACCATTTGAATTAGGATTTAAATCCAAAAAAACTTTTATCAAATCATTTTCATAAATCTTAAAACTATCTGCTTCATTATTAGCAATTTTACAAAATATACAATCCATTCAATCACCTAAATTTATTTTAACATAAGTATTTTAATTTGTTAACTTTTTTAGGTAATTTGCATACATTAAAGTGAGGAGTGATAAAATGGCATACTTTAAAGAAATAGTAACTAAAGCAATTATTGGTAAAGGTAAAAAAACTACAGATAAAAAATTAACAATTAATACTGATACTAATATAGATACTGTTCTTGGGTGTTGGGTAATCAATCATACTTTTAATGGTATTAATAATAATGGAAAAGTCGTTATTAATGGAGCTTACGATGTTAATGTGTGGTATTCATATGATAATAACACCAAAACTAATGTACTAGTAAATCGTTTTAACTATCAAGATACGATGAATATTAAAATAAGTGAAAAAGGAGAATTTAATAATTCAAGTGACATTATTGTCAGAAGCTTAAATCAACCAAGTGTAACTGATGTTAATGTAAAGGACAATAGTGTTAATTTAACTGTTCATAAAGAAATGGGTGCAGAAATCATTGGAGATGCTAAAGTTAAAGTAAGTGTAGAAGATGAATTTGACGATTATGAAGAATTAGAAGATGATACATCTGTTGACGAAGAAATAGAAAAAATAGATGATTTAATTACTGAAGACTATATTGAATAATTTGCACTTTAAATAGTGCTTTTTTTATGTTAGAATAACACTCAGTTAGGAGAAATTATGAAAACAGGGGATATAGTAAAAGTAGAAAATTTTGAATTTTTAGATGGTAATTATGATGAAAATTTTGAAAGAATGTGTATTATTTTATTTAAAGAATCAATAAATAATGAAAATATATATTGTTTATGTCCAGTAGTTGGCCAAGTTGATTCATATAATAGAAATCCTCAAAACTATTATTTTTTACCAATAACAAATAAGAAAATGAAAAAATTATATTTTGCAAAACTTAATAGTGCTGTTTATTTGCCAGAACATAAACTTGGTAAAATTACAGCCGTATTAGATAATGTCACAATGATTAGACTTATGCAAAAGATGGAACAAAATGTTAATTCATACGGATTTACTGAATATTATGAAGATGTAATGAATAAAATAAAAAATAAGTTATAGTGTTAACCAAAAAAGGTTGACACAACACTTATTTTTTTGTATACTATTAGTAATTGAGAAGGAGGATAGTTATGGCTGTTAAATTAAGATTAAAAAGAATGGGATCAAAACAAAAACCTTTTTACAGAATAGTTGCTGCTGATTCTAGAAGCCCTAGAGATGGTAGATTTATTGAAACTGTAGGTACTTATAATCCAATTGCTAAATCGGACAATGTTAAAGTTGATGAAGAAAAAGCATTGTATTGGTTAAATAATGGTGCTCAACCAACTGATACTGTAAAAAACATTTTATCTAAGACAGGTCTTTGGGCTAAATATAAAAACACTAAAAAAGAAGGAAAATAATATATGATTAGTGAGTTAGTATCTTTTACAGAAGGATTAATTAAATATTTAGTTAAAGAACCTGATATGGTTAAAGTTAAAGACTTTTTAGACGAAGATGAAAATATCATTTTAGAAATAATTGTTCCTGAAGCTGATATGGGAAGAGTTGTTGGAAAAAGTGGTAAAAACATCCAAGCAATTAGAACCTTAATTCAAGCAACCGCTTATAATAAAGGTTTAAAAAGAGTTAAAATAAACGTAGATTCATTTTAAATGAATCTTTTTTTATTAAAAAAAGATTATATTTAAATAATCTTTCTAATGGGTTTATTTAAAAATTCAAATGTAGTTACTTTCTCTTTAGTTAGCATCTCATAAATATTAGCTGCTTTTAATTCATACAACCTAATTTTATCTTTATTATCCAATTTAGTTAAAATTGGCACCTGAGTTTGTTTTTTAATTTTATTTATATAATTTTGTCCTTTATTATTAAAACCCAATAATTTAATAAAAGTTATTGGTAAATTATTATCCTCTTTCTTAATTCCAATTAATATATGTATAAGCATTCTTTTTAAGCGGTTGTAAGTATATCTCTTAGATTTAATTCTTTGAATTAATTCATCAACGCTATTTACCTCATTTATTACATTTTTTAATTTATATTCTATTCCTTCATCTACTGTTAAAAATTGTTGAAGATTATCTTCGCTAATTATTTTATATTTTATTAAATTAAATAATAAAGTTTCATCTATAGAATTTAAATAATCAGTATTTGGTAAATATTTATAAATCTCTTCTTTATTTTTAATTTTATTTCTAATATTACTAGCACTAATAATATAATCATTACTATTTAAATCATGATAATCATTTGTTCTTTTAATTGTTATAGGTTCTATTTTATAATTGTTTTTTATAATTGCTTTAATATATGTAATACCTAAAATATCATTAGGCTTATTAATATTTATATTTAAGGCTTTATTTAAGCTTGTTGGATAATTAAATCCTTCATTTAAATATTTCTTAATATTTAATTCTTCATTTATTTGTTTCTTAGCAATATCTGTTAATAAATTAATATCATTAGATTCACTTCCAAATATAACTTTATTAACTTTTAATTCATTTAATAGAAACATTGAAATATTTGCAAATGTATCTGCTGATTGACTTCCAAAAATCAAGGGTAATTCTATAACTATATCTATATTATTTTCTAAAGCTAATTTAGTTTTATTTTCTTTAGAAATAATACTTATTTCTCCTCTTTCTAAAAAATAACCATTTAATATAAGTATTATTAAAGAATCTGGATAAAGTTCCTTAATTTTATTTATATGAAAAATATGTCCATTATGAAAAGGATTATATTCAGCAATAATTCCAATAGTTTCCATTTAATCACCACTAAGTTAGTTTAACATTCTTTTTAGTGCTTGACAAGGGGGGGGGGGTAATTGTATAATGGTAAGTAGTATAGGGTTCCAGG